>NZ_LSSO01000137.1:0-23009 GCF_001645205.1 Brevibacillus sp. SKDU10
TTATGGAGCATTGTGGCGGGGCTTCTGGGCCAATATGGGGATCAGCATTCCGAGCCGCAAGTAAATTTGCCAAAGACAAGACCGAATTATCCGTTTCAGATTTTGCTGGCATGACGAAGGCTGTTGTCAAAGGCATTCAGGATACGGGAGAAAGGTCCTTTGGAAGAGGAGCAGTAGTCGGAGATAAGACCTTGATTGATGCGCTTGTACCTTTTTCCGATTCCTGGGAGAAAAGTGCCAAAGAGGGCGAGGATAGTAAGACAGCAGCTACCAAAGCGGCAGAAGCTGCTGTACTAGGGGCTAAGAAAACCGAGTCCATTGTCGCTAGAATGGGCCGAGCAGGAACAGTCGGTGAAAGAAGTCTCGGTTATCCAGATGCAGGAGCTTTTGCATTGGGAGTTATTTTCACACAGCTAGCTCAAGCTATAGAATAAACGGATTAAAGCTACTCCTAGATTAAAGCTACTTCCTATATGTAAAATGGGGCTGTCCTCGAAGTCGTAAGAGATGACAAAAGACAGCCCTATTATTGTTATTCGTATTCATGTAAACTCGTAGACTCCTCTTTTTCATTCTTTAATAGAATCATTCAAGTTACTTCCGATTGCATTACGTCATTTAATTCGTAATTCAATTTCTAAAGGCTCTTCCGCGTGTTTATCCGCCTCTAATTCCAACCCACTAGGACCACCGTTCACCTTCCGTTTTTTATAAGGCTCATCCTAAAATATATCCGCATTTTTTGCTTGTAATTTGGGTCAATAATATGTAGTGGTTCCTCGGTAGCCCTGGTTGTCTTTGTTTCAGATGGGGAATTATCCATGACTGATGTCTCTTTCCATGCGACAGAGAGTGCTTCTGATCTCTTTGTTTCAATAACATTCCAGATTTACCAACATGCAGGACAGTTCAAGATTATTTGCAGTAGACCTTATCACAAATAGTGGTAAAGTGGAGAGTGGATGCAGTTCTAAATTGTAAGCTCCTTTACACGAATGCGGGGGTTACGGGAAAAGAAATCACGTTCAATTTCTACACAGAAGAGCAAGCGGTCTCGATTTTCAATCGTCATCGGCAACATAAGCCATCTGCGTACACCTTCATTTGTATAGAAGACTGTATCATGGTTGTTGGTGATCTTGAAGTCGAAAAGGACATGTTTCAAAAACACTCACAATTAGAAACCATGATACGCAAGATGGTGAGGAAAACCTGAGCGAGTTCCAAGATGAATGGACTTCAGGAAAATATACAGAGCCCAAGCTACTACATTGTCAGTTATCATGATGATGGCTCACCCCAAAATTTCGGCTTTAAAAAGGCTATTTGATGACATGAAATGTGGTGCTGGCATCGCCCTTTATCAAGGCTTTCATGGACAAAACCATAAGAAAAAAATGCAGCCAGTTCCATGATGATAATTGATGTGCCAGCAGTTATGGCGGCTTTTCGCTCATTTGATAACTCTTTTACTGAGGCAACCATAAGATAGCCTCCTATATGACAATGTTTATTTTCATTTTAATAGGAGGAGCTTGACTGGTCATTGACTTAAATCAAGAGAATATAATTATTTGATCATTTTCCATGGATAAGGAGCAGAACAATGATAGATGTGGATAAATTAGCCGAGATATTTGCTAGTGGTTCCTATGATGTAGAAGGTGCCTACCGGTTAGTCATCCAGCCGAAAAGTATATTGCGCGAATTTAGGACCGAAAGGCATGGATTTCTTTTTACCATTCGTGGAGAAGCTAGATTGTGCGTGAATGGAACTGCCTACGAATTACATCCAGGAACAGTATTACATGCGGCTCCAGGCATGCAACTTGACTCGCAGGTTTTAGGCAAATCTGAGTACGAGTACTATTTGCTTTTTTATAGATTGGATAAGCTAGGTGAAAATAGCGGTCATGTATGCGACTCTCATTTCAAGCTGGAACCGGGAGCAAATCCGAGAGTGATAGAATTACTGATCATGATGCATCAGAATGCCTATACACTTGGCGGGATTGGGAAACTTCGTGTCAAGGAATTATTCTTAAGCATCATGCATCAAGTTCTGGTAGGTTGCAGGCATCGAGAGAGTGGCTGTTCTCCGAGTAAAAGGGTGATAGAGGAAGCCATTGCATACATTAACAGACATTATATGAATCCGCTGACACTCGACGAATTGGCTGAGTTGCATGGGATGAGTCCCAAACGCTTCTCCTACTACTTTCACAAATATACTGGGTTTCGTCCGATCGACTATGTCATTCATTATCGTATGGAAAGAGCGAGCGAATTACTGAAAGTAGGCAATTTTCCCATCAGCGACATTGCGGTCAGTGTGGGGTATGCCAATCCGCTATATTTCAGCAGAGTCTTTAAAAAAAATTCGGTGTGTCTCCCTCCGCTTACCTATCAATTAGATAATGATGCATATGACATTCGTGATTTGTGCATTTGCTTTTGTTTCAGTTCTTGCTACACTATTCATTGATAATGAGAATCATTGTTATTTTTTGGGGGTGATTAAGTAAATGTAAGGGTGTGCTCGTCAATGGTCGATTTGACCGAGAATATCTAGGACAGGTGGTTCGGACGCGATAACGCTTTTGCCGATCTTGGCTCAAATCCAGGCGGTTCTCATCATGATCGTCGGAGTGTTGTTGCCATGGAGCGGCGATGTTGCTGAATGTTCAATCGGTCGACTTCGCTTTCTAAAGCATGCCTCTGATCGGATTATTTAGTAGGAAAGGGTGATAAAAATAACGGAAAATAGACAATTGTGCATCGGTTTGTCCCTGTCTGCAACTTGGATGAAAGGAGACGGATGGCGGCGCCCAGACAGCGGTGTGGAAAAAATGGGTTCTATAGATTATTATATTGATTTGGCAAAAATAGCGGAGAAGGCAAAACTCGATTTTCTTTTCAGGGCGGATTATCTGTATGTGAGCCCACAGATGTTGGGCGATTCCGCTAATTTCGGTAGCCCTGACCCTACGATGATATTCGCAGCGATTGCTCGTGAGACCGAGTGGATCGGGCTGGTTACGACTATTTCTACGACTTTTAATCCGCCGTATGTTGTTGCCAGACAGCTTCAGTCTTTGCACTGGCTGAGCAATGGACGTGCTGGCTGGAATATTGTCACTTCTATCGAAGGCGCCGAAAATTTCGGTGATTCCCCTATGCCTTCACCGCAAGAAAGATATGCGAAAGCAATGGAATTTACGGATGTCGTACGCAAGCTCTGGGCAAGTTTCCCGAATGAAGCAATTGTAATGGATCGGGAGTCAGGCATGTTTTCTAATAGGGATAAGGTTTCCTCAATTGATCATTCAGGTGAGTTTTTCAGTGTCAAGGGACCGCTTACTATGCCCGCCCATAAATCGGGATTTATTCCTTTTTTTCAAGCAGGTGCGTCGGATATAGGACGGAATTTTGCCTCTACAGTAGCGGATGCTATATTTGCGGCGATGCCAGACCTTGAATCCGGAGTGGAATTGCGAACTGATCTGAGAAAAAGAGCCAAGGAACATGGACGAAATCCGGACGCGATCAAAGTTTTGCCTGGACTATATTTTTTCTTGGGCGATACTCGCGAGGAAGCGAATGAGTTACATAGGGCAGCACACGCACATTTGAGTCTGGAGCGCAGGCATGCATCGCTCAAATCAGTGCTCGGCCTTGATTTAAGCAGCTTTGCTTTGGATCATCGCGTAACTGCCGATATGCTGCCTGATCCGAATCAGCCAGTCCGCAGCCGAACTCATGCTGAGCTGTTGCGCCAGTATATTACGAACCATCAGCCTACAGTCGAAGAGGTGTTGGCAAGGCCGGAGGTTGTCGGATCTGCTCACTGGGTTTCTGTTGGAACGGTTGATGACGTGGTAAGCGACATTATTGAGCGGTTTGAGGCAGGAGCGATTGACGGATTTATAGCTCTTCCAGGCGGTTCAGAAAAATCAATGGAAATATTTTTTGAAAAACTGATGCCGCAGTTGGTTGAACGAGGCTTGTTCAGAAGCCAATATACGGGTGTCACCTTGCGTGAGCATTTGGGGATTACATAAGCTGTCGCTTTGAGACAGGGATTTAAAAATGGAACTAGATATAGATCATCAAAATTTCTATTTCGAGATTTTTTTAAAAAGGGGTTCAACTGAAAAATGAATAAAAAGCTTATGCTGGTTGGATTGATAGCATTATTCATGCTGGTTTTGGCTGCATGTGGAGGAGAAAAACAGAATGAAGCAAGTTCAACCTCTAGCAACAACAACGAAACAGCACGAGCCGAAGTGGACAATGCAGGAGCGAGCGAAACAAGAACGATTGAGTATCTCGGTGAAAAGTATACCGTTCCACAAAAGGTAGAAAAAATTGTGATTACTGGGGCTATGGAAGCGATGGAGGATGCGGTAGTGCTTGACGTTCACCCAGTAGGGGCAATATCGATAGGTGGAAAGTTTCCAGAAATGTTTGCTTCGGTAACGGGCAAGTCGGAATCAATTGGTGAAAAATAGGAACCCAACTTTGAGAAAATATTGCAATTAAAGCCAGACGTTATTTTAGGTTCATCCAAGTTCCAAAAAGAAGCAGTGGAGAAATTGCAAAAAATCGCTCCCACTATTTTGGTATCGCATATTGCTATAGACTGGGAATCTAATTTGAAGCTAATGGCAGAATTAACAGGAAAGCAAACAGAGGCAGACAAGATTCTATCTCAATATGAAACAGATACACAAGCAGTAAAAGCATTGTTAAAAGAAAAGCTTCAAGGCAAAAAAGTAGCCGCTGTTCGCATTCGTGGGTCACAAGCTTTCGTTTACCCGAGAGATGTTTACTTTAACCCTGTCTTATACGACGAAATTGGTTTGGAGGTTCCGCAACAGATAAGCATGGTGAAAACGCAAGAAGCGATCTCTATCGAGCAGCTGGCGGAAATGAACCCAGATTATTTATTTGTACAATTCTCTACGAGTGAAACGCAAGAAGCGAAACATGCATTTGAAGACTTGAAAAAGAATCCCATTATACAAAACCTGAATGCCTTTAAACAAGATCACGTATATGTTAACGTGGTTGATCCGCTTATGGAAGGAGGTCCCGCTTATAGTCGCATCAAGTTTCTAGAAGGTGTGCAAAAGCATCTAGATAAGTAATGGAAGAGAGAAAGATTGCTCCAAATGATCCGATGCTCATGAAATGAAAGATTTCATTTGCGATTGTTGGATGGTTGCTTGCTATTATCAGAGTGATTGTCTTTGGATACTGATGTGTATGTTGTGGTTAAACTGCTTTTTTTGTTTAGATACAGTACGATGAACCGTACCACAAGTAACGGAAAAGTTGTTGAACTAACGGGCTCGATAGGTAAATAAAAAGAGGCAGTCAGAAGAGTGTTTTTTTTTCTGACTGCCTCTTTCATTTTGATATCTAAGAACATATGCGATTTACATGTAGTTCTTACCATTTGTAATAAAGAACTACAAAAACACTTTATTTTGTGTTTTTTACTGGTTTTATTATTTTTGGAAGATAGGATTAATAAGTAGATAGTCATGCTCGCTGGTAGTAGAAATCAGAAACTAGTTACATTGCAAAAAAATAAGTTTTTTTATAGTATTTTAAGTCAAATGACAATACAGAAAATCAAGCACTTGAGCAAACGCACGCTGGACGTTTTCTTTATCTGGTTGTCGATCAAACAAGTGGTCTTCACCAGGGAGGGTAAGGAGTGTATGCTCGATTCCAGCGCCTTTTAACCGTTCGGCCATAGATATAGATTCGTCGCAAGGAACATCATGATCTGTTTCCCCATGTAGGAGCATAATAGGAGTGAGTGAGTGATTCACGTACTCAATCGGACAAAGTAGTTTTAGCTCTTCCTCATTTCGTATGGGGTCCAGTCCCGTCGTTTCCCGAATCCAGCTACCTTGCTGACGATAATATAAATAAAGACCGAATCTTTGCTGGATGGAGCTTTCTGTAAGTATTTCTTTCGTGATTAATTGATCGGCTAACTTCTTGGGGACAAGCGTTTTCTGTAAGTAAAAGGGACTCGGCTCTGACGCCCAATTCCCTCGAATATCCCCATACCCGTAAAAAGAGACGACTGCTTTTACATACGACTCTTTAGAGCCTGCAAGTAAAGCGAGATAACCTCCTGCAGAAGAGCCTATTACAGCAATCGCTGATGGCTCGATGCCAAGCATGCCCGGGGCTTCGTCACGAACCCATCGTAGAGCATCTTGCACATCTTCGGCTATAGCAGGCAGCTTGGTTTCGGGAGCCAATCGATAATCGATAGAAAAAACATGGAATCCAGCCTGATTATATTGCGTGATGTGCTGCGGCAACATATCTTTTCTCGATCCAAAAATAAATCCGCCACCATGGATATAGACAATAACAGGGGCATTCGTTTTGCTAGCGCTATAAAAATCCCCCAGCAAATGAATCCCATTAACCGTTTTATAACAAATTGTTCTCACTTGATTTCTCCCTTTTAAGTCTGTCTTTTCTGTTACGATGTATCTTAACGAAGACTTCTAGTGATAGTATTGGTATGCTTATAGTACTGTCTTCTGTCACAAGACTCAATAGCTGGCATGGGAACACATAAGAAAATGGAGCCTTTTCTCTATATAAAAGACAGCTAAGATTATTTCGAATGAAGGGGTTGGAGTGAAGGATATGGAGTTTAGGGTAGAGCATATACTGAGAATGCAGAGATTACAGGATGCGGAGGTATTGGGTGGAGAAAATGGGCTTTCCAATGTGATTAAAGGGATCACCATAATGGAAGCACCCGATATTGCAGATTGGCTGAAGGGTGGAGAGATGCTACTGACTAGCTTATATCCGATCCGTAATTATACAGAGGACGAGCAGAGAGAATTTGTCTTACGTCTTGCTGAAAAGAAAGTCAGTGCTTTGATGATCAAAAACCACCGATTCGTCCAAAAAATCCCGGATGCAATCGTGGAGGCGGGTGAACAAGCAGCTTTGCCCATTATCCAGATTCCTCAAGACATTCCTTATGTGGACGTGCTATATCCAGTGATGGAAGAGCTGTTTAATAATCAGGTGATGAAGCTTAAATACTTTATCGAAGTACATGATCGCTTCACAGCGCTTTCCCTAACGGATGCCGGTCTGGAATCCATTATTGCTACATTAGGTGAATTGATTGGAAACCCTGTCGCCATTTATGACCGGAATTTTGTTTGCATGACGGCTACTTCCTCATACACGATGCCTATAGAACAGCGGGATAGCTTAGTGGAACGTGAAAAAGAAGTTGAAACGAAATTCCCTTATTATTGGTTGACGGCGCAGGTTTCAGAAGGTGAATCCAAGCCTCAATTTGTCGAGCAGGTAGTGGTACCCATTCGGACGATCAATCATATCAAAGTGCATCTGGTCATCACGGAAGCTCATAAGCGGCTGGAAGAGCTAGATTTTATTGCGATTGAAAATGCTGCAACTGCCCTTTCTCTTGAGCTAGTCAAGCAATTTGCCGTAGCAGAAGTGGAACGGGAATTTAAAAATGACATTATTGACGATCTTTTAACGGGTAAAAGCCAGATGCTAGAGACGGTTTATCATCGAGCTAATTTGATCGGTTGGGATTTAGATCGTTCATATGCTGTTCTTTTATTTCATGTAAAAGAAGAGATTACGTCATTGAGCCAAAATGAAATGGATAAGCTGCGAAGCTCACGGAGCTTGCAAACAAAAACCTTCAGCGATTTACATGAAGCTGTGCGCTCTCATTTTGTGAATGGTATTCTGCGAAGACGAGGAGATACAATTACCCTGCTCTTGCCAGTCAACGAGGAGGAAGGAAAGGGGAAAAGCTGGCTGTCTGCTGTGAAGGAGAGGGCACGTCAGATTCAAGAGAAGATCCGTGCTAAAGCCAAAGACATTGTTGTACAGGTCGGCATCGGGAATGTAGCAGAAACGGTAATGGATATTTCTAGGAGTTATCAAGAGGCGCAGGATGCATTGGATTTAGGTGAGAAGCTCTATGGGAAAGAATCGATTACCGCCTTTGCCGAGCTTGGACTTTTCCGGTTGCTTTGTCAATTTCCAGACCCTGCTGTCCTAACCTCTTTCATACCTCCTTCTTTAAGTAGATTGGTTGAAAGTAAGAGTGCTATTAAAAATGATCTGCTGCATACACTCGAGGTATTTTTAGAGCATAACCAAAATGCTGCAAAAGCAGCCCATGATTTATTTGTACATTATAAAACGGTCATGTACAGACTAGAACGGATTAGAGAAATAACGAGCATGGATTTTGAGGACTCAGAGGAGATGTTAGGAGTTCGTGTAGGCCTTAAGATTCTAAATCTGGTAAAAACTGAAAAATAAAATCAAAAATGCAAGATAGACGGGCCTATGCTCGTCTTTTTTTTACCCAAGATGGATAAATACCTAGCTTGACTTTTATCCACTCCTGTTAATGACTCTATGATAGTAAGCGCTTACAATTAGGGTGCAAGTTAGGAAAACGTCTTACGAATCAATTCATCTTCAGAGAAAGGAACAGTGAGTATGGGAGAGTTAAGTAAAGAGATCGTACAGCATTTAGAGTGGCTGGGTCATTTTGGAAAAGAACCTGAAGGGGGCATTTCCCGATTTCTCTACTCGAAAGAGTGGTTAGAAGCTCAAAAAGCTTTAGAAGATTGGATGAATAAAGAAGGCTTTGACTTCCATTTTGATGAGGTAGGTAATCTATTTGGAGGCCTACGAGGAACAAAGCATCAGGATGAAACTATTTTAACCGGTTCTCATGTGGATACGGTAGGCAATGGTGGATTCTACGATGGCCAATACGGTATTATCGCAGGATTGCTTGCGATTAAATATCTAAAGGAAAAATACGGAAATCCGCTGCGTAATCTACAAGTGGTATCCATGGCTGAGGAAGAAGGTAGTCGTTTCCCTTATGCATTCTGGGGTTCCAAAAATATCGTTTGCACAGCAAAGCGCGAAGAAGTAGAAAACATAGCAGACTTTGATGGCATAGCCTTTGTGGATGCGATGAGAGAATGCGGCTTTGATTTTCGTAAAGAAGCCACTGAGATTCGCAAAGATCTGAAAACATTTGTAGAAATCCATATCGAGCAAGGCAGTGTTCTGGAAAACGAGAAAAAATCTGTAGGCGTAGTCCATAGTATTGTTGGCCAACGCAGATTTACCGTAGAAGTGACAGGGGAAGCTAACCATGCTGGTACGACCCCGATGGGTTATCGCAAGGATACTGTTCATGCCGCTAGTACCATGATCTGTGACGTGATGAACAGAACGAAAAAGCACGGAGATCCATTAGTAGCGACGGTAGGCAAAATTGAAGTGAAACCAAACGTGGTTAACGTGGTTCCGGGCTATACCCTATTTACGATGGACATTCGCCATACTGAGAAAGAAGCGCTTGTTCAATTTACGGAAGAAATTATGGCTTCTATGAATGCCATTGCAGAAGAAATGGGCGTAGGTTTGAAGGTTGATATGTGGATGGATGCTGACCCAGTTCCTATGGATAAACGTGTAGTCGAAGTAATCGAAAAACAGTGTAAGGAAAAAGGTTTGAATTATAAGCTAATGCACAGCGGAGCAGGACATGATGCTCAAATTCTAGCGCCGTTTGTTCCATCAGCAATGATTTTTGTACCAAGTAGAAAGGGAATTAGCCACAACCCGGCTGAGTATACTGAGCCTCATGATTTAGCCGAGGGCGTAAAAGCTCTGATCGGTACACTTTATGAGCTAGCCTATAAAGAATAGGTGACATCTTGGCGTATTGTTTGCCCATAACCTCATCGTAAGGAGCAGAAAAGAGATGAACGAACATACACCAGCAGCTAAACAAGGTGGTCTTGCGTATTGGAAAAAGGTCGTCATTCTGTTTTGTCTTGGGTGGACTGTCATCTGGATTTACAGAACTGTACTGAACCCGATTTTACCAGAAATTAAAGTGCAGCTTGGTGTTGAATCAGATGCTAGCATGGGTCTAATCTCCAGTATGTTTTTTCTGGCGTATACCTCTATGCAGATTCCATCCGGCTTTCTCGCTGATAAATTTGGAAGAAAAATAATGCTGATCCCGGGCTTCTTAATCTTTGCTTTTGGAGCCTTTACAGTAGGGATTGCACCATCTTTGGCTTTCCTGTTAGTGGGAAGCTTCCTAGCAGGACTTGGACAAGGTACTTATTATGGACCAGCTTATTCAATCTCATCCTCCGCAATCCCAAATGAGAAGCGAGGCTTTTCCACTGCCATTATTAACAGCGGCTCGGCGCTCGGAATGGCTCTTGGATACATCGGTTCCTCTTACATGGTAAAGGGACTCGGCTGGGACTGGAGACCTCTCATTTATGTCACAGGTGCTTTAATTATTATTATCGTTATTGCCTTTGCTAAAGTAATTAAGGAAAAACCAGCAGAAAATGCTGTTGAAGGAACAAAAGAAAAAGATCCGAATGATAAAGCAACAATGAAAACGCTTTTTGGCGATATTCGCATGATTTCGGCTTATGTCATTTACTTTTCCGTGTGTTACGGGTATTACATGATTGTAACCTGGCTTCCTAGTTACCTGCAAATGGAAAGAGGATTTCAAGGTGCTGCTATCGGCTTTGCCTCTGCTTTGGTTGCCTTTGCTTCTGTCCCAGGGGCACTATTGTTCAGCCGTTTGTCTGACAAGTTCAAGCACAAAAAGATAATGGTTGTTATTTTGCTACAAATTATAGCCGCAGTTACCCTGTATCTAACGGTGGCGGTGCAAAACAACGAATTACTGATTTTGTTCCTAATCATGTATGGATTCTTCGGTAAATTAGCCGTAGATCCAATTATGATCTCTTACGTGGCAGATATTGCTCCGAAACAAGGATATAGCACAACGTTTGGTGTGTTTAACTTTTTTGGAATGATGTCATCTGTAGTTGCTCCGTTTGTAACCGGTTTAATTTCAGATGCTACAGGAAGCAAAATCTTGGGCTTTTACCTCGCAATCGGTATTATTATTGTATGTACCGCATTCCTGTTCTTTGCGAATCTAAAAAGTACCTCACGCAGTAAAAAGGTAGAAGCCAACGAACAAGAATTCAAATTTAGCAAATGATTTCGTTAGTCTAGTACTGACGGAATCATTGCCCCAAAAAAATAGAGAATTGGAGAGAAATGACAATGGGTTATCCAACTGACTTACTATCCAGCCGTTCCATCATTAAACATGGCAAATATGCTTTGATTGCTCCGGAGGGCTTGGTCAATAACGTGGTTCCGGGTTTTGACAACTGCTCGATTTCTATTTTGGCAACTCCGAAGCTTGGAGCAAGCTTTGTTGATTATGTGGTTACGATGCATAAGGGTGGCAAAAATACAGATGGCTTTGGTGGACAAGACCTTGTCGAAACCTTCGTATATGTTCTTGAAGGTGAAGTAAAGGCATCTGCTGATGATCAGGCTTACACATTGACAAGTGGCGGATACCTATACTGCCCACCAGGAACAACAATGTATTTGGAAAACCTAAAGGATGGTGACAGCAAGCTATTCTTGTACAAGCAGAAACATAAACCGTTAAAAGACTTGAAACCATGGGTCGTTTCCGGTAACTCAAATGATATCCCGGAGGAAGATTATGATGGCATGACTGATATGCGAATTCAGGATCTTCTACCAAAAGAAATAGCTTTTGATATGAATTTCCACATTTTGACCTTTGATCCGGGTGCATGCCATCCATTCATCGAAACGCACGTTCAGGAGCATGGAGCATACTTACTCTCTGGTGAAGGAGTGTACAACCTCGATAACGAGTGGATTCCTGTGAAAAAAGGCGATTATATCTTTATGGGTCCATATGTGCAGCAGGCTTGCTACGCTGTCGGTCGAGAGAAGCTTGCTTATGTTTACTCGAAAGACTGCAACCGAGACGCGGATCTCTAAGAGAAGTGCCTCAGCAGACGAGGAAGATGGTAAAAGGTGACTGCTTTTTACCATTCTCCTTGTTATAGCTAAGGAGCAATCACAGTATTGCTGAAATCCAATGTAATAGAGGTGTCGGAATTGAGAGTATCCAGACAAGAGTTAAAAGATCTGATTACCAATAAACTGCACAAAGCTGGTTTGACCCAAGAGCATGCGGAAGGTGTGGCGGAGGTTCTGGTCCATGCCGACATTAGAGGCATTCATTCCCATGGGGCCATGCGTGTAGAATACTATGCAGAACGGATTGCAAAAGGCGGATTAAATACTGATCCTTCGTTTACATTTGAAAAAACAGGCCCTAGCACAGCGGTATTTGACGGGGATAATGGAGTAGGTCATGTAGCCGCTAAGCAGGCGATGGACGAAGCTATCAAGATGGCCAAAGAAAACGGAGTAGCTGTTGTTGGCGTCAGAAGAATTGGACATAGCGGAGCTCTTTCTTATTTTGTACGTCAGGCTGCAAAATCAGGGATGATTGGTATTTCTCTGTGCCAATCTGATCCAATGGTCGTTCCTTTCGGAGGTTCTGAGCCGTACTACGGTACCAATCCAATTGCATTTGCTGCCCCTAGCAATAGTAAACGCATCATGACACTGGACATGGCGACAACTGTACAGGCTTGGGGGAAAATTCTCCATGCTCGATCTAAACAGGAATCCATCCCGGATACTTGGGCGGTGGATAAAGAAGGGCATCCAACCACAGATCCTTTCAAGGTAAATGCCTTGCTTCCGATCGCGGGTCCAAAGGGTTATGGCTTGATGATGATGGTGGACGTGCTTTCAGGTATTCTGCTTAATCTTCCATTTGGGAATAAAGTTTCCTCCATGTACCATGATTTGACTGAATATAGGAACCTTGGTCAGCTTCATCTTGTTATTAATCCAGCTTTCTTTACAGATGCAGATATGTTTAAACAACATATTTCTGCTACAATGGACGACCTGAATCAAATTAAGCCGGCACCCGGTTTTAAACAGGTGCTTTTCCCAGGTCAAAACAACGACATGATTCAGGAAGAATACGAAAAAAATGGCATTGAAATTGTCGATGATGTCTATGAATACCTAGTTTCGGATATCGTTCATCGAAATGCCTATGATCATAAAGACCCCTTTGCTAAATAAAATAGGCGGTTGTAGTGTGAAAGGGAAGGTGGCATAAATGAGAGTAAGCAAACAAGAGCTAAAGGAGTTAATCACTCGCAAACTCCATAAAGCCGGATTGACAGAGGAGCATGCAGAAGGAGTAGCTGACGTTCTGGTTCATGCGGATGCAAGGGGTGTTCATTCTCATGGTGCCATGCGTGTAGAATACTATGCCGAACGGATTGCTAAGGGTGGTACCAATGCGTATCCTACGTTTACCTTTGAAAAAACGGGTCCTTGCACTGCTATTTTTGATGGTGACAATGGGGCAGGGCATGTAGCGGCTAAGGTAGCAATGGATGAAGCTATCGCAATGGCCAAAGAGAACGGTCTTGCAGTTGTAGGTGTTCGCAGAATCGGCCATAGTGGAGCCCTCTCTTACTTTGTTCAGCAGGCAGCAAAAGAGAAGATGATTGGAATCTCTTTGTGCCAATCTGATCCGATGGTCGTACCATTTGGTGGCTCAGAGCCGTATTATGGTACAAATCCAATCGCCTTTGCTGCACCTGGGCACGGGGACGACATGATTACTTTCGATATGGCGACAACCGTACAGGCTTGGGGAAAAATCTTACATGCGAGATCAAAAAATGAAACAATCCCAGATACTTGGGCGGTAGATAAAGAGGGTCATCCAACCACAGATCCATTCCAAGTGAACGCTTTGGTACCAATCGCTGGACCTAAAGGATACGGATTAATGATGATGGTAGATGTACTTTCCGGTATTTTACTCGGATTGCCGTTTGGAAATAAAGTGTCATCGATGTATCATGACCTGACAGAATATCGGAATCTGGGACAGCTTCATATCGTAATTAATCCTGCTTATTTTACAAGTCTGTCTGGATTTTTACAAAACATTACCAATACAATGCAGGATTTGAATCAGATTAAACCAGCTCCCGGGTTTAAAGAAGTATCTTATCCGGGACAGCGTAGTAAAATTCGCGAGGAACAGAGCGAGAGCAACGGGATCGAAATCGTGGATGATGTGTATGACTATTTAGTGTCGGACGTTGTTCATAAAAACCAATACGACAAGAAAGATCCTTTTGCAAAGTAAGTTCATAGCTAGCCTATAAAGAGAATTCATCCTATAGCAGCACCCTTATTCTTTATCCAATTGACGCTGTGATGCTTTAATGAATAAATCAACTTATCTGACGGAAGAGGTGCTCTTACTAATGCTATATTCCATCATTAAAGAAAATTCCTATCAAGATTCAGTTAATCTCATGCTCCTAACAAACAAGATTTCCACGATGGATGGAGTCAAACAAGCCTCCATTATGATGGGGACACCTGCGAATAAAGAGATTTTCCAAAATACGGGTATGTTTACCGATGAGCTAGAAAAAGCAGGACCGAACGATATGTGCATCGTGATTGATACAGACGATGAAGACAAAGTAGCACAGGTGCTGACCACCATTGAAGAGGAGCTGAAAAACCAAGCTATCAGCAGTAGCAAACAGGAATTCGAATCCGTCCGAACTTGGGATAAAGCGATGCAAGCTCTTCCTAATGCCAATCTTGCTCTGATCTCTGTACCTGGTCAATATGCAGCCGAAGAAGCAGATAAAGCACTTGATCGCGGGCTGCATGCCTTTATTTTTAGTGATAACGTTGCGATTGAGGATGAACTACGACTCAAACAAAAAGCCCATGAAAAAGGGTTACTGGTCATGGGGCCTGACTGCGGAACAGGGATTTTGTCCGGTATTCCGGTAGCTTTCGCCAACGTGGTAAAAGAAGGCAACATTGGTGTCGTGGGAGCTTCAGGTACTGGTATTCAGGAGGTTACCACTCTTATTGACCGTTTGGGTGGAGGCGTAAGCCATGCAATCGGAACAGGTGGTCGCGACCTTTCTGAAACTATCGGAGCAATTACAATGTTAGATGCTATTGCCGGACTTGAGAAGCATCCAGCTACCGAGGTAATCGTAGTTATTTCTAAACCTCCTGCAAAAGAAGTTCGTAACCAGGTGGTTCAGCTTTTACACCGCATTTCAAAACCAGTAGTTGCTATTTTTGTAGGGGAAGAGCCTGAAGCACATGAAGGTAGCGTATATTATGCCCATACATTGGAAGAGACTGCCATGATTGCCGTGGATCTGTCTAAAGGAAAAGAAATCAGGGCCAACTACAATATGCTAAGTACAGAGGCTCCGAAAGTTGAGCTGAAACCAGAACAAACAGCCATTAAAGGTCTGTACTCGGGTGGTACGCTTGCTTATGAAACCGCTATCCTGATGTCAAAAGGTCTTGAATTAGGACAACTCATTCATGAAGACGGCTATATGCTAAAAGCCAAAGGTCATGAGGTAATCGACTTAGGGGATGACAAGTATACACAAGGCAAGCCTCACCCAATGATTGATCCGGAGACAAGAATCCATTACATTGAGCAGGCAGCTTTGGATGAATCCACAGCGATCATTTTACTAGATGTTGTTTTAGGTTACGGTTCTCATGATGATATGGCTGGCGCATTGTTGCCTGTCATAGAGAAAGCTCAACGTAACGCTAGAGAAAAAGGCAAGAACCTGTATTTCGTAGCAACGGTGTGCGGAACTGAAAAAGACCCTCAAGATTACCATGAGCAAAAGCAAAAGCTGGAGCAAGCTGGCGTTATCGTAAAAGAGAGCAACAATCAGGCTGTTCGGACAGCTCTCTCCATGATGGGAATTCAGCTTAGCGACAAGGAAAAATCATTCATTGCTGGCAAGCAGTATGAACAAGAAGATAACAAGGTTTCTGAATCCATTGGTAAGCTTTTGAGTGGAAAGCCGGTAGTGATTAATGTGGGACTCAAGAAATTTGTAAACGCAGTAACTAGCTACGGTGGAAGTGCTGTGCATTTTGATTGGCGCCCGGTAGCTGGAGGAAATGAAAGAATGCGTAAGATTTTGAGCTTATTGAAGTAAGCTGTCATTTTGAACATAAACAATTCGTTATTATTAAAACGCTTACAAAGCATATATATAAGAACATACAAATAAACTAATATTCGATTAGGAGGATGTAGCATGTACGGACCTTATCAAACAATCGACGAAGCAAATCAGGCAGTTATTCAAAAAATTGTAGCAGGTGCTCCTTTTCTAGTAGATGTAGTTCCTGCCAAATCCGTAGTAGAGGAATTAAACGGTCGGGTGCTTCTCCACGCAGGTCCACCTATTCAATTCGACGACATGACAGGACCAATGCAAGGGGCTTGCGTAGGAGCATGCTTATTCGAAGGGTGGGCGGCGAATGAAGAAGAAGCGATGACCATGCTAAAACAAGGGGACATCACATTCATTCCGTGCCATCATGTCAAAGCTGTAGGACCTATGGGCGGTATTACATCAGCCAACATGCCACTTTTGGTTGTAGAAAATCAGACAGATGGAAATCGTGCCTATTGTACGATGAATGAAGGAATCGGAAAAGTACTGCGATTCGGAGCCTATTCTGAGGAGGTTATCCAGCGTCTAAGATGGATGAGAGATGTTTTGGGGCCTACTCTCTCTAAGGCTTTGTATCAGACTGAGAACGGCTTAAATATTAACGTCATGATGGCAAAGGCAATTACGATGGGAGACGAATTCCATCAACGCAACATCGCAGCCTCTCTTGTATTTTTAAAAGAAATCAGTCCTTATATCCTGCAAACCGATGCGTCTGAAAAAGACAAATTCGATGTAGTGAAATTCCTAGCAGATACTGACCAGTTTTTCCTGAACGTTGCGATGGCAACCTCAAAAGCGGTGTTAGATGCTGCAAGAACAATTCAGCACGGCACAGTGGTAACAGCTATGTCTAGAAATGGAAAAAACTTCGGAATACGTATCAGCGGTATGGGAGACGAATGGTTTACAGCCCCAGTTAATACGCCTCAGGGATTATTCTTTACAGGCTATTCCCAGGAAATGGCGAATCCTGATATCGGTGATAGCGCTATTACAGAAGCATTTGGTGTTGGCGGTATGGCTATGGTTGCAGCTCCAGGTGTTACGCGTTTCGTCGGTGCGGGCGGATTTGAAGATGCGCTAGCAACCAGCAATGAGATGACAGAAATTTGCATTGATCATAACCCTAACTTCACGATTCCAACTTGGAACTTCCAAGGTATCTGCCTCGGAATCGATGCACGAAAAGTAGTAGAAACAGGCATCACACCAGTCATTAATACTGGAATTGCCCACAAGGAGCCTGGTGTTGGTCAAATTGGCGCAGGTACAGTTCGTGCGCCTCTCGCTTGCTTTGAAAAAGCTCTGGAAGCTTATGCACAAAAACTGGGATTAATTTAACAAAACGCAGAAAAGGGGAGAGCGACATGAAAGAGTTACTGCAGATAAACGGGATGTACAGCCAGTCTGTACACCCTCTCCTCCAAACCGGCAACCCCGGCTATATCCATAGTTTGTTTCAGAACGGATTTAATATCGGAATGGAAGATGGGCTTATTTTTATCGGGGGAACAAAGAACGGACTGCTTCCTTTTGGCATTCATGTGGAGGATAGTCTGGTACCCAAGCTTGTTTCATTGATCAAGCAAGGGGAAATCGTTCGCTATGACAGCGGCATGTCGGCTCTTCTCTTTTCCACGTTTTATATAAAATTGAACTCTAAACATGCTTATCATCTCATTGTAGAACAGATGGCGGAGCATCCTGAATCTTTGCTTCGGCATTTGAAGGCGTTTGTAGTTGAGCTAGTAGAGGATAATCGACCTACAGGAACTGATATTTCCGTAGAGCATTTCATCCACTGCTTCATGAAGGAATCCTCTCTGTTTTGTTCGGAAAGTGAACGGAAGGTATTACAACTGATTGATGCTGCGTCAACTGTGAACTTCTCACAGATCGATGAAGTTCTCAGGTACTGGATTGGTCGAGGAAAAGGCCTCACTCCTTCTGGAGACGACATGCTGGTGGGACTGCTTGCAGTGGATGCAGTAACGGAAGTGCTGACAGACTCCTTCCGCGTGCACGTAACCAGGCTAGTGGAGAACGAAGCACTGACAACAGATATCAGTCGGGAATACCTGAAGTATGCACTGAAGCGGGACTTTAGCTCGGTGGTGACAGATGTTTTACATTCTCTACTACAAAAGGATACAGACAGCTTGAATGAGAGGATTAGAGATTTGCTACGCGTAGGTCATAGCTCAGGTCTGGATACAGCATTTGGCATACTGATCGGTATGCTGATAATAAGGAGGAATTCAAATTGTCACAAAAAGTTGTAATTGCTCTCGGGGGCAACGCTATTTTACAACCCAAACAGCAGGCTACTTATGAAAATCAACTGGAGAATATCCAGAAAAGCTGCGAGGTAATCGCACGTATTGTGAAGCAGGGCTACGAGGTAATTATCACACATGGGAACGGTCCGCAGGTCGGAAATATATTGCGTCAACAGGACGAAGCAAAAGAAGTAGTTCCGCCATTCCCTCTTCATGTGTGCAGTGCACAATCCCAAGGCTTTATCGGGTATATGATGAATCAATGCCTGCTAAATGAGCTGCAAAAGCTCGGACTAAATAACTCCGTAGTAAGCATGCTGACACAAACGGAAGTATCAAAGGAAGATCCAGCATTCCAAAATCCGACAAAACCGATAGGTGTTTTCTACAGTGAAGAAGAAGCCAAGCGTCTTGCAGAGGAAAAAGGTTGGATTGTTAAGGAGGACGCAGGCAGAGGCTGGCGTCGGGTAGTTCCGTCTCCAATGCCAAAAGCGATTATCGGAGCTGACTTAATCCAATCCCTGACAGATCAAGGGACCATCGTAATTGCTGCGGGTGGAGGAGGTATACCTGTATCTCGTCAATCGGACGGAACTCTTGTAGGGGTGGAAGCTGTTATCGATAAAGATCGAAGTGGTTACCAGCTTGCTCAAGATGTGAATGCCGACATATTTATGATCTTGACAGATGTTGAGAATGTGTATGTGAACTATGGCAAACCAAATCAAAAATCACTTGAAACGATATCGCTGGAAGAAGCTAAGCAGTATGCTGATGAAGGGCAGTTCAGTGCCGGAAGCATGGGACCTAAGATGGAATCAGCCATAGGCTTTGCTGAAAAAGGCGGGGCTGCTATCATTTGTTCCTTGGATCAGGCGGATTTAGCTTTGGCAGGAAAAGCAGGTACCCGCATCACTCAAGCTATATCTAGCGCAACGTAAATAATAGAAGAGCTTATTTCGACACGAGCAGTTCTATAGTCATCTACATGACAATAGGACTGCTCTATTCTATTTTATAGCAAAGAAAACCATTCCACCCAACAATCAACTATATATTTGTTAGTTTTATATGAGTAAAATGTCATCTCAGCATCATTGTAAAACCAATCAGATCGGTTATAGTATGTAAGAGTATGAATGTAACAAACACAACGTAAGAGCTATCAACAAGAGATGGAACAGGAGAAACCAATGAACATGATAAAGAAACTATTGAAACGAAAAATCGTCTGGATATGTCTTGTCCTACTTGTATTTATCTATGGTAACAACAGTTCTTTGTTTGCCCATCGGCCCGACGGATCACCTCTGCTGCTTGCTCATCGAGGACTTGCTCAGACCTTTAGCATGGAAAATATCACGAATGATACCTGTACAGCCGAGCGAATAATGAAGCCAGAGCATCCTTATTTAGAAAATACCATCCCTTCTATGGATGCCGCTTTTAAAGCTGGTGCGGATATAGTAGAATTCGATGTTCAATGGACAAAAGATAACAATTTTGTTGTTTTCCATGATTGGACTCTTGAGTGTCGTACAAATGGGAAGGGTGTTACAAGAGATTATACAACCAAAGAGCTGCAAGCACTCGATATTGGATACGGCTATACGGCAGATGGCGGTAAAACCTTTCCATTCCGAGGGAAAGGAATAAATCTAATGCCAACTCTGGATGAGGTGCTGAACCATTTTCCTGATCGTTCCTTTCTGATTCATATCAAAAGTAATGATCCCAATGAAGGAATTCAAATGGCGGCTTATCTGCAAAAACTACCAGCTAGCCGTCTGGATCAATTAACTGTGTATGGCGGGGATAATCCGGTAGCTGAGATAAAGGAGCGAATACCTAGCCTGAGAACCATGTCAAAGGCTTCATTGAAAAAAGATCTTCTTACTTATATGGCAATAGGGTGGACCGGCTACGTACCCGCTAGTCTAAAGCATGCCCAGTTACATATACCTGATCAGATTGCTCCTTGGTTATGGGGATGGCCGAATCGTTTTCTGAATCGGATGGATGAAATGGACACACGAGTCATTATTGTAGGTGGAGATGGAGGAGGATTTTCAAGTGGATTTGACTCTCCTGAGGATATAAACCGCCTTCCAAACAATTATAGCGGCGGGATATGGACAAATCGGATTGATAAAATAGCTCCTTTATATAAACAGTAGGCCATCCTTTTTAGGGGAAATAGATTTTTCTCGGTAGCACTTTCAAAAGAATAGGTAGAAAGATAATAAGAGAAGAGGCACATTTAAATAGGAAGGAATCGGCATAAAAATAATACACATAATATTTATTATGTAAACATAATGGCTCTTTTTTATTAGGGTAGTATCCAATCTGGTAGGGTTCAGCGATATAAAACTGCGACACTTACGACACAAAATTGGCAATAAACATTTTGGATCACACAAATTTCTCGACATACGAAACAAAAGCAATAAATGTTTTTTTGTAAACAGATAAGGACTAAAAATAGAAGCTCATTTATCTTAGTCTTTATCTGTTTTATTTCATTTTAAGGTTTTACATAATTGATGAATCTGATGGCAGGTTGCGATGTTATTACATCATCCATAGAGTCTCTTAGACTTCTGTACAAAAATTACAACAAATGGATTTTGGAATACGACAAAGAGGCAATTGATATAGTTTTTCAATAGCCTCTCTTTTTTTATTAATAAATCAGCAATAAACAATAACCGAGTTTTTTCTTAAAATATTTTCAATAATCCTGTTTGGTTAACTATATAACCTAGTGTTACCAATAAGTCAACCTAGTTTGCCAAGTTAACTTACAGACCAAAAAGGAAGTCGTCTGGATCGCCGGGACAGCAAGCATCTTCTGTTGTCCACTCTTTTATCTGTTCTTCTTCACGTATTCGGTTCGTTTTGGGAACTTCTGAGAAACTTTTACTTCATTCTTCAATATAATAACAGTGAAAGTTAGGCAACTTTCGCCTCCTTAACAAGCCCTTTACCTTTCGGTCGAGGGCCCCTTTCGTAAAATAAAGTAATAAACGCATAGGAGAGCCTACTTAGTAACATCTGAGGGAATCATAGGTCTTTTCAAAAAGGTATCTGACTGGCTAGAGAGGTGTTTTTTCGTTAAGGAAGGAAAAAAGGAACTCCGTGAATTCAACTTCTTTCGTTGAATGTAATGTAACGGTTATCGAGTAGCACCCTAGTGAAAGAAAGGGTTATTCTTTCTTATTCAAAGCATTAGAAATTTCTTTTAATACTTTTACAAGCTCCTCATTTCCCTTCTGTCTAATGTAATTTCTTTGACGGAGAATTAAAAAATAAACTCCAAAGCTAATTAGAAAGACTACCAACAAACAGTATATCAAGAATATCATTTTGGATAACACTCCTTGGAAAAAATTGATCTAATTATTATTACCACAATGTAAAGGTAAAAAGGCCCTTAATTGTGCTTTTGACAAAGGATTAGTTGAGTTAATTAATGGATTAGTAGTATCAATAGGTTAATCTAGTTTACTAAGTTAACTTGTAAGCAAAGTCTTTACCTATTTAGAGGAATGGGCATATTTTAAAGCATCAAACTTGGGATGGAGTTATGTTGACCCTTCATCCTCTGTCAGCGGAAGGCTAATTGATGAATTACGGGAAACTCGTTTTGCGGCAGGCTTTGCATGTCATCATTGCAACAGTCAACTTGTGGTTCGTTATGGGAAGTCAAACAATCGGCAGCGATACAAGTTTACGCAAGGAATAACCTTTCATATTAAAATATTGGTTGTTTGAGTAAACCTAAACAATTAGTAAGGGGATACCAACATCGATGAAGGAATCAAGTTTGGCAATCATAGAAGTGTTTAGTGTACAATTTTTTCTCGATCCAGAGAGCTTTACAAGGAAACTTCGAGCACAATCGAATCAGAAGGGAATAGAGAAGCTCATTTAATCTTTTGCAGGGTAATTTTTCTGTACATATCCTTAAATAAGATCGGGATATCTCCTTGCACTATGATCTGCTCCTTGTACGGCTTAACAATTACTTCAAAGTTACGTCCAATATCAGTGCCAAGTAAAGAGATAACTGGACGGAGCAGTCTTTTCTTTAAAGAAAGCTTTTTATTTTTAGGTTTAAATTTATCAAAAATGATGATCGTACCACGCTCTTTGGTTACCCTTATAATCTCCTTCATACATTGATTTGCATCAGGGACTACAGAAAGAATAAGATTGGCTACAACCATATCAAATGATTGGTCAGAGAATGCTAAGTGTTGGGCATCCATTTCTAGGAATTGAATGTTCATTTTTTTGTTTGTTTTTCCTTTCGCTTGGGAAAGCATTGAGGGAGATATATCTATGGCAATTATTTGAATGTCCTGTTCAGTAAAAAAGCACAAGTCAGCTCCTGTACCGATCCCAACAAATAGGACTTGCTGCTTATTGGATAAGACGAGGTCTTCAAACACCTTTTTTCTTGCGTTCAGAAAGATACCGGAATTAAAAAAGACATCATAGATAGGTGCTCCTAATTTATAAATGAGTTTGTTCCATACGTTGTTCATTTCTCACCTCTATATTCAAACGTTTATTTGACTGTTTTAATTATAGAATAAAACTAATATTCAAACAATCATTATAT
>NZ_LSSO01000138.1:0-89790 GCF_001645205.1 Brevibacillus sp. SKDU10
CCATTTATTGCTGTAGGTTCTCACCGAACAGCTTTATTTGCTGAAACGGTTTATGGTGAATTAGGGAATGATCTTTTCTGGAAATTCCATGATTTATTATATAAAAACCAGCCAGAAGACCTTAAGCTAGAAAGACAAGATTATTTTACAGAAGAAATGCTAAAAGGTCTTATCGGTCAAATAGCTGACAAACAGCAAACGGAAAAGGTTATGCAGGCTTTTACGGCTAAGAAATATCTAGCGGCTGTTGATAAGGATTTGGCTATTGTAAAAAGGCTGGATGTAAGAGGAACCCCAACCTTATACATTAATGGCAAGCGATTTGAGGGAACTACCATGGATGACTTCAAAAAGGCTGTAGAAGAAGCCGCTAACCCTGTTACAGAGGGGAAATAGCGCATGAACAAGCCGTTAGTATTTTCCTGGATTACTGCAATTATTGCCACAGTTGGCAGTCTTTATTTTAGTGAAGTAATGCATTTTGTCCCGTGTACGCTTTGCTGGTATCAGCGAATTTTGATGTATCCTTTGACAATCCTGTTGGGGATGGCTGTGTATCGCAATGATACCAGTATCTATAGATACATTTTGCCGCTTTCGATCATTGGCATGATCACTTCGGCTTACCACTATAGCGTACAGAAGGTTCCTTTTATGAAAGGAATGTCCTTCTGTACGCAAGGTGTGCCATGTACAGGTGAGTATATTAATTGGCTCGGCTTCATCACAATACCTTTCTTGGCATTAGTTGCCTTTGTGATGATTACGATTTGTCTGCTTGTAGTGAAAAGAGGGACAGATACCGAGTAAGGACAAAAGAAGTGGTATAGAGCTGGGCAAAAATTTATTGGTGATTTACTAACAAAAGCGGCATAGTAGCCAAATGAAGTGCATAAGCTATTGCAGATAGCAACAGACAAGCAGAGTGTTGGAAGAGCGAATTCCCAGCACTCTGTTTTTTTATAGGGCAACGTGTACCGATTCATCAGCAAGGCAGTGTAGGGGCAGAAGCTACCTATCTGGTTAAAGCTTTATTTTTTACCTATGGGGCTAAGTAAATTGAATAGTAGGGGAATAGTGACATAGCTTCGTCAAAGGGAATCAGTGGTAGAGGATTGCTAACAAATGTTTTTTATTTTAAAATAGTAACAGTGGAAAATATAAAAAATAAAATATTTTCCTTGGTTCCGAGGGGGTGATCTCAATGCAAAATCGCATTGCAGTGTGTGCGATTGAAGAGGTGAAGCGATACGGTGTCAAATTCACAATGGCAAACGTTGCTCAGCTTGCAGGCGTTAGCACGAAAACCTTATATGGCATTTTTACATCCAAAGAGGAGCTGCTAGCCTATATTATTCAGCAGGATATGCAGCATTATTTCAATAAAGAAACAGAAATCTTACAACATGAGCAGTTGGGGCCAATTGAAAAATTAAAACAGTTGTTCTTCGTGATTCCCAGTGAGCTTATCACGTTTGATTTACGATTCTTAGAAGAATTAAAGAGGTTTTATCCAGAACAGTGGCAGATTTTTAATACGCTCATGCATGAGGGATGGGACAATATAAGTAGATTTATGGAAGAAGGCATTGCAGAAGGTGTCTTTCGGCCTGTGAATGTGAAGGTTTTTATCCAGATGTTTATAGGTTCCTTACAGCAGATGACCTATCAATCTCCGCTCACACAGCAGCAAATGACAGTGCACGAGGCGCTGGAAGCCATTATGGATATCATGGTGGAGGGTGTAAGAGATAGAGAGAGTGAGTCAGAAAATAGAGAGGAGAGAGCGAAATGAGTTGGGTCTTTTTAGGAGTAGCTATTTTATTAGAGGTTGCAGGTACGACCATGATGAAGCTGTCGAATGGATTAACGAAGATATGGCCAACAATTCTTATGTTTGTGTTTTATCTGATTTGCTTTTCCTCGTTAAGTTTAGCTTTAAAAAAATTAGAGGTTGGCGTTGTGTATGCAATTTGGTCAGGTATCGGTACCGCATTAATTGCGACCATTGGGATCATTTGGTTTAAGGATAGTCTATCCTTACAGAAGGTGATTGCCATCCTATTGATCATCGCAGGATGTGTTCTTTTAAATTTGCAAGGAGATTCCCATGGCGCACCAGCGGAAGGAAAGCACAGCGAAGGAACTGAAGTGGTAGCATCTGATAGTAAGAGTGGTTTATACCAGTAAGCAAAAAATGACGTAAAACCATTCAGGCTACAAAGGAGTGCACCAAAAAATGAGACTAGGGGCAGTGGAAGCAGGGGGAACAAAGTTTGTCTGTGCAATCGGAAATGAATTTGGAGAGATTTTGGAGAGAAGCAGCTTTCCAACCACGACTCCTCAAGAAACATTGGAGCAGGTAATAACCTTTTTACATCAAAAGAACCTAGATGCGGTTGGAATAGGCTCGTTTGGACCGATTGATCTAAACACGGCTAGTGCTACCTATGGATATGTGAGGAATACGCCAAAGCTGGCTTGGAGAAATTATAACGTGCTTGGTCATATGAAAGAGCATTTTTCTGTTCCGATTGCGTTTGATACAGATGTAAATGCTGCTGCATTGGGTGAGGCTGCTTGGGGAGCCGCTAAAGGCTTAGATAGTTGCATCTATATGACAGTAGGTACGGGAATTGGTGTTGGGGCTATTGTTGAAGGAAAGCTATTACACGGCATGTCTCATCCAGAGATGGGACATATCTTGGTAAAACCACACCATCTCGATTCGTTTACAGGTGTGTGTCCGTACCATGGCAACTGTTTAGAGGGCATGGCATCTGGACCAGCTATTGAAAAACGGTGGAATCAAAAGGGAGCAGCATTGCAAGCAAGCACAGAGGTCTGGGAGCTGGAGGCCTATTATTTAGCACAAGCGTTGATGAATTATATCCTTATCTTAGCACCTAAAAGGCTCATCATAGGCGGTGGGGTTATGAAGCAGGAGCAGCTATTTCCCCTAGTAAGGCAGCAACTGAGCGAGCTACTACAAGGCTATGTGAGTGAAAATCAGTATTTCTGTGACGACTTGTCAACCTATATTGTTCCACCGGCACTAGGGGATAATGCAGGAGTGTGCGGTGCTCTAGCCTTAGCGAAAAGAAGCTTGGTACAAGGATAACAGCAATTAACAGGGTTTTGATTGAAGATCAATTGATTTTGATGTATATAAAAAAAGGTAGCTCATTTCGGGCTACCTTTTTTCGTGCTGTTAGAGAGTAACTTCTGTTTCGCGCTTCGTAAATTGTGGAACAGGTGGTGTTTTGCGATTTAACATACGAATGCCTAATGCGGTCAATGCTTCGGCAATAGGGATTGCTAGCCAAATGCCATTTACCCCGAACCATTTTGGCAGGATAAACAACAAAGGAATAACCAGCAAGACACCACGGGTTAAAATAATCCACAGTGATTTGCGTATCTTCTGTATGGCTTGGAAGTACTCCCCATATACAAGATTATATCCTAAGAAAAGATAGTTGATAAAAAATAGATTCATCCCGTTCACGGTGATTTGAATCAATTCTTCTGATTGGATATCAAATAACATGATAAATACATTCGAAAACAAAACGCCAAAAAGTAAGGCGGCGATTCCGAAGCCCCAGCCAGTTTTTACTGTTAAACGTAAGCTAGCTCGCAATCGCTCACTTAATTGAGCACCATAATGGAAGCTGGCAATAGGTTGCAGAGCCGCTCCTACCCCCATGAACAACAGCAATAGCATCGCATGAATATAGTTGACGATGGCATAGGCTGCAACCCCCTGTGCCCCCATATATTTCATGAAAGCCAGATTGTACGCTAAAGTAGTGATCGCGATCGTACTCTCCGCAATAAAGCTAGGAAAGCCGATATTTACGATTTGCCCGATTTCCTTTAGCTGAAACCGGAATGCCGCAAAACGCAATGTGCTACCTTTTTTACAAAAGTGGGTAAGTAGCACCAAAAAACCAATAGCAGCCGATAAGATCGTAGCATAGGCTGCTCCCTTTACACCCATTCCCATCATGAAAATAAAGATATAGTTAAATAGGATGTTCAGAACCGATGTGACGATTAGGCCCATCATCGCTAGCTTGGGGTTTCCGTCATTACGGATAAAAATGCTCAGGATGTTTTCTAATACATAAACGATCCCGAAAGTTAACAGCACACGTAAATAATCAAGTACATAAGGCAAGATGGCTTTGTCAGCTCCAAAAATATAGGCAATTTGTTCAATATGTGTTAAGCAAACGGCCATGATGAGACTAACCAATAGAATTGCCAGTGCAAAAGATTGGGTAAAAATCTGGCGAGCGTGTGTTACTTCATTTCTTCCCAAGGCAGCCGAGTAGAGAGTAGCTCCACCCATTCCAATCCAAAGAGAGATAGAAAGGAAGATAGAAAAGGCGGGTACGGAGATGTTTACCCCGGCTAATCCTTCTGGTCCCACCCCGCGACTAACAAATACTCCATCCACAAAAATATTAATCGACATAAGTAACATGCCGAGTACAGAAGGGATGAGATAAGAGATGAATAGCTTTGGCACGGGGGTCTCCCTTAGTTTAACTGCTGCGTCTGTCATAATACGACCTCCTTGTGATAGCTCTTATTGTAAACCTTCAAGCTACTTGAAGCTCAAGGGGGCGTAGACAATTTTTTGTTTGCGAGTCAATAAATTCTGTTGAAATCAGTGATTTATAAGGAGGATAGAGGCTGAATTGGGATTTGAATTTCAGTAACAAATTCATCCGATTCACTGGTGATAGACAAATCTACAATGCCTAGCTCATAGGATTTATCAGTAATCTCATAATTACACTTTTTGATCGCTGAAAGGAGGCGTTCGTATGACTGATCAAGCTGTTCGTAGGGACCATAATGCATTGTACAAGCATACAGACCAGCAGGAATACTGGCATAGCGCTCTTTATCGACGGGGAGATCATCAATCATAATAAATAAACTGTTGTAATCTTGATAGTCTCCTTTAAGGATGGAGGATTTGGACACAGAGGTACCGATATCACCAGCAAATAAGGATACCTCTAAAAGCTGAAGATCGCTTTGCAAGGCATTAAGGTGATATTCAAATTCTTCATCAGAGAGTTCTGCTTCCACGACTATGGAGTGAATATATCGCTTTGGCAACTCTTTAAATACGACGGAATCATCCGGCTTATCTACGCCTTGTTTAATGGTTGTGATCTTGCTTTCCAAGCGATTTAACATGTAGGCGATTTCCTGTTGTTTTTGTTGAAGAGATGTTCTTTGCTTTTCTAGGATATCCAAAGCCAAATCGGGTGTACGTTCATCCATAAATCTTTTAATCTCATGTAGGGGAATCCCTAAATGGCGAAAAAACTTAATAGAAGTCAAAGTAGAAAATTGGTCAATGGTGTAGTAACGGTACTGGGTTTTCTGGTCAATAGTTTTGGGCTGAAAAATGCCCTTTTCATCATAATAGCGAAGCGTTGATTCCGCGATACGATGCATACGAGCCATTTTGCCAATTGTAAAGCGATTTTTCATAACAGATTCCTCCGGTTCGGGTACACGTTTCTTCTTGTGTTTTAGTAATACATTATCTTGTCCTGTTATGCAAAATCAATAAAGTCAAATAAGCATATAAAAAAGACAGACGAAATAATGAATTTCGCCTGTCTTTATGAGATAACATGGATAGAGGCTTTGTTGCTCCTCTATTTTGAGAGCATTGCTTATCCGATGAATGCTTGTACCCAGTAACCGTTGTAGTATCCTACTCCGATTTTTGTAAAGGAAGAATTCATGATGTTTTCACGGTGTCCGTCGCTGTCCATCCAGTCTTTCATTACTTCTTCAGCAGAACGTTGGCCTTCAGCGATGTTTTCGCCCGCTGTCTTGTAGGAAATCTTATATTGATCCATCATGTCGAATGGAGATCCGAAAGTTGGGCTATCATGGTCGAAATAATTGTTGTCTGCCATGTCCTTTGCTTTGTCTGTTGCCATTTTAGATAGCTCTGTATCCATGCTAAGTGGCTTCAGACCAGCTTTGGCACGCTCCTTGTTTACGATTTCTACTACTTCGTTCACCATTGCGTTTGCTTCAGCAGATACGTTTTCTTTTGAAGCTTTATCTTTTCCTGCTTGTTTCATAGAAGGTTTTTTCTGTTTGTCTACAGAAGCTTCATCGGAATCGTCAGCAAATCTGTTTTCAATCTTTGGTTTAGAAGGTGATTTAGCGTCCGAATCTTCAATGTTTTTTAGTTTTTGGATAATGGAGTTGTCCTTATCTTTTGTTTGATTCAATAGGCTATTTAATAGATCTGCAGGAAGGCAATCCTTGGATTTTCCTTGCTTTTGATTAAGTAATTCAGTCAATGAAGCAATATCTTGTTTGGCTGGTAGATTTTTTACCGCGCATGTTGGGGAAGCAGCAAATGCAGACGTAGCGATACCGCTTACTGCCATTCCTACTGCCAATGCAAATACCGTTTTAGACATCCAATTTTTCTTCATTTTTCATCGCTCCTTTTTTTTACCTACGAGGTTAGTTGTCGGGTTCGGATTGAGGATACAAACCTACACAGCATTTATGCGTGATTCACCCCAGGTGGCTAGCATAAGCCTTACACCATCGGTCATCCCCCGCACTTCTCATGATTTGGGAAGTTTCGGCAAACTCAGAATAACAAAGTTGCAAGCACGGAAAAAGCGGTAGATCACTGGTAAAAGTAGATAAAAATTCCTATTAAAATTTGATGAGAAAAGGAGGAATAAGGAAGAGATCAAGCGGCTAAAGGGATGAAGCTGGATCAAAATGATAGAAAATGAAGACCGTGGGAACAGGTAGTTTGAAAAAAAAACAGCACATTTGTTATGTGGAGGAGGAGAGTAAAGCAGATGAAGTAGGAATAAATTAGAATTAATTGTAAAAAACATCCTCCTATCAAAGCCTACTATAAGACAAGCTGGATGATGGAAAAGTCAAATAGAGGTTCATTTTAGAGTAATAATCTGAAAATTGAAAGTATGTAAGAAGAGTGAAGATGGGTACTAGGAGGAAACAAACCTATAACTAATGTTAGATAAATGTAAGAATATCATTTGTTACGATCTAGAAGGAGGGATGACTAATGGTTTTTCAGGCCACAGCATCGTCGGAATACCTAAAACTGTTAGAGGATGTATTTGAACAAGCATATGAATGTATAGTGGTCACTAATCCAGAGGGCATCATTCTAATGATGAATCATAAATATCGGAATTTTATCGGGATAGCTAATCCAATCGGCAGACATGTGACATCAGTCATTGAGAATACGCGCATGCATATAGTAGCTAAGACCGGATTAGCTGAATTGGCTGAGGTTCAACGGATTAACGGCCGTGATATGATAGCGAACCGTGTCCCTATTTATCAGGATGGGAACATGATTGCTGTGCTGGGAACTGTTATGTTTCAGGATGTGAGGCAGCTTCACGCTTTGTCCGCTACTGTCGATCAATTAAAACAAGAATTAGATTACTATAAAGGTGAATTGCAAAGAAAGCTGGGAGCAGCTTATCGTTTTGAACAGATTGTTAGCATCAGCGACTTAATGAATAAATGTAAGGAATTAGCGATGAAGGTTGCTAAAAGCAATACAACTGTCCTTATTACGGGAGAGAGCGGGACGGGCAAAGAACTATTTGCGCATGCTATTCATGCGGCAAGTCAGCGAGCGATGGGACCATTTATTCGGGTAAATTGCGCGGCAATCCCAGATAATTTATTGGAGTCCGAGTTGTTTGGATACGAGGAAGGAGCATTTACAGGAGCTCTGCGCAAAGGGAAAAAAGGAAAATTTGAGCTAGCTGATCGAGGTGCAATCCTGCTAGATGAGATAGGGGATATGCCACTAGCTCTTCAAGCCAAGCTCTTACGCGTTTTGCAAGAAAAAGAAGTAGAGCGAGTCGGAGCAAGTCGACCAATATCGTTAGATGTACGAGTGATTGCTTCTACTAATAAAGATATGTTTGCTTTAATGAAAGCGGGAAAATTTCGCGAGGATTTATTTTACCGCTTGCACGTTGTTACCCTTGCAATACCACCGCTTCGTGATAGGCTAGAAGACTTGCCGCATTTGGTAGAGAGTATACAAGAGCAACTGATGGAGTCAACGGGGATTGTTGTGAAAGGGATGGATGAAGAGGTATGGGAGCTGTTGCGTTATCACCGCTGGCCTGGCAACGTAAGAGAGCTGCGCAATGTATTGGAGCGTGCCATGCATATGATGGAGGGTAATTGGATTAGGGCCGAGCATATTCTGCTGCCAACATCCACATCAGGAAACCCAATGGTACAGAGTAGCTTTCCTATTCTTAAAGATTGGTTAGAAAAGGCTGAACGAGAGGCTTTGCTACGGGCCGTTCAACTAACTGGGGGAAATAAACGGGAGGCAGCAAAACTGCTCGGAATTAGTAAATCCAGCTTTTATCATAAGTGGGAGAGGCTAATTGACAGGCAAATGCAACAAGTGAAGCAGTAAGTCCGATATTTTGGAAGGTGTCCAGAATCTTGGACTTTTTTACATGTACAAAGATAAGGCTTATGTTTCTTATAGAGACGAGCTTATATATTTGTAGGAAGCAAAGAACTCGCAAATTTATTTCCGAAAATTTGGACTTTAATTCAAGAGCGGTATGTGAAAGCGTTCAGTTGGTAAAAGCATGGGACGCTAAAAAGGCTGTTCGTATCTGTGAGAGTTGCTGGAATGATAGTAAAGAACACGTATTGCTGAATGAATGGCATGAATTATGCTTCCTTGTAAACGACAGACACCATTTTGTCGCATGAGAGAGGGGAAGTATTTATGCTTTTAGAGATCGTAGCGATCCTTGTATCTTTGAGTCTACTAATGTTTGTTGCATATCGAGGCTATCCCGTTATCGTATTTGCCCCCATTTTTACTCTGTTGGCTGTCGTTTTATCTGGCTTAGCACTATTGCCAAGCTATACAGAGACATTCATGAGCAATGCAGCTAATTATATTAAGGCATTTTTCCCCGTCTTTTTATTGGGAGCGATTTTCGGTAAGGTGATGGAATTGAACGGAGCGGCTGGTTCTATCGCACAGACAATTGTCAAAGGATTAGGAGCAAAGCGTGCAGTGTTATCCATTGTATTAGCCTGTGCAATCCTTACCTATGGTGGCGTTTCCTTGTTCGTTGTAGCTTTTGCGGTCTATCCCTTTGCAGCAGCTCTTTTCCGGGAAGCGAATATCCCGAAACGCTTGATTCCAGGGACGATTGCTTTGGGAGCGTTTACATTTACCATGGATGCGTTACCCGGTACACCACAGATTCAAAACATTATCCCAACCAATTACTTTGGGACAGATGCCTATGCGGCCCCGCTAGTAGGAATTGTGGGAGCCTTCCTGATTTTTCTGGGCGGGATGCTGTGGTTGGAAAAACGTCGCAAACAGGCGGCTATAGCGGGAGAGGGATATGGTGACAATCATAAGAATGAGCCAGAAGCAAAAGAAACTGAAAAATATCCTCCTATTGCCTTGGCTATCTTGCCTTTGTTGCTGGTGCTTCTCACTAATTTTTTGTTAAGCAGAGGATTCATTGCGGTCGATAGCTGGTATGATCCAGCTATGCTTAACGAAAAATTTAAGATTGAGAATGTGAAGACGGTAGCTTCTTCATGGGCTTTGATCATTGCGTTGTTAGTAGGGGTTATTTCAGCTTTAGCTATCAATGTAAAAATGGTGCATAGCAAGCTAGCGGCAGGTCTTACGACAGCAGCCATGGGGGCTTTGCTTGCCATCTTTAATACGGCCTCTGAGGTGGGCTTTGGGAACGTGGTAAAGACATTGCCAGGTTTTAAAAGCATTCAGGGTTGGATTTTGGGCGCAAGTGATCATCCATTGGTTTCTGAGGCTTTAGCGGTAAATGTACTGTCTGGAATGACTGGTTCCGCCTCTGGTGGTTTGTCGATTGCCTTGGAGGTAATGGGCAAACAGTATGTAGAGCTAGCAAATGCCGCTAATATTTCTCCAGAACTTCTACATCGGATTGCTTCCATGGCCTCAGGGGGGATGGATACGCTGCCTCATAATGGTGCTGTCATTACATTATTGGCTATCACGGGGCTTACGCATCGTCAGTCCTACAAGGATATTTTTGTTATTACTGTATTGAAAACAGTAACGGTTTTCATATTGGCTTTCGTGGTTTCCATTTTCTAATGAGATGAGGGCGGAAAAGGGAAGAAATAAAGGCTGTTGCCATGATGATAAGGAAGAGGAGAAATGTCGTATGGGGTTACTAGATCAAAGAGTAGCATTCATTACTGGGGCTGCGAGCGGTATTGGCTATGAGATGGCCCGGCATTTTGCTAAGGAAGGAGCGATTATTGCCATCGCTGATCTGAATGCAGGAGCTGTTGCTTCGTCGGCAGAGAGACTACGTCAGCATGGATATAAGGTGATCGGCTTACCCTGTGATGTTTCAAATGAGGAGCAGGTTGCAGCCAGCGTCCAACGAGTTGTCGAAGAGTATGGCAGATTGGAGATTTTAATCAATAATGCTGGTCTACAGCATGTGTCCCCAATTGAGGAATTTCCGACAGAGCGTTTTGAGCTACTGCTAAAGGTCATGCTAGTGGGGCCTTTTCTAGGCATTAAGCATGCTTTCCCTATTATGAAGCACCAGGGATACGGTCGGATTTTAAATATGTCATCCATAAATGGGCTTATCGGATTTGCTGGAAAAGCGGCCTACAACAGTGCCAAGCATGGAGTAATTGGATTGACGAAAGTAGCCGCATTAGAGGGAGCAGTACATGGGATTACAGTAAATGCCTTGTGTCCCGGCTATGTTGACACTCCTTTGGTACAAAATCAACTGAAGGATTTGGCTATTACTCGTAATGTACCTTTAGAAAAAGTATTGGAGGAAGTCATTTACCCTTTCGTTCCTCAGAAGAGATTGTTGTCCGTAGAGGAGATTGCAGACTATGCCTCTATGCTGGTAAGCGATAGATTAAAGGGAGTTACAGGCATTGCCGCCGCTATTGATGGCGGGTATACGGCTCAATAAAAGAACCGTTATGAGCAACTGTAATGAGAAAAAGCAGGTAACAGAAAAGGAGTAGAGAAGTCCTTTGGCTATTACCTGCCTTTCTATCTATTTTCTTATTGGAAAGAAAATGTAATTTCTTCTAATGCTTCATTAAAATCAACGGTCATGCTTTTATCTTCAATAAACCACATATCATCTTGTTCAAAAAAGAAGGTAATGCCTTCAACCGTACTGGAGAGTGCGATCTCATTCGGTTCGGTTTTAGAAATCCCCATGGAATAGCTTTTATGTAGGCTGGTGCCTCCGCCGTATCGGACGAAAAAGCGAATGAAATCGCCTGATTTGAAGCCCCAGTCTTTTTTGAACCAAGCAAGTGCCTGTGGTGTAATGGTAATGGACATTGAGAGCCACTCCTTCATCATGTCATCTGGAGATTGGTCGATACAGAAGTATCCTTTTATGTAGCATACCAGATTTTTATTGAAACATGATAGGAGATAAGTGTAAAGTCTAAAAAAGTTAGTTAAAAAAATACACAACCGTGTGAGAAACATCACATACATCTACGTGGTTATCGAGTAAGATAAGAGTGTACCGAGGAGCTGAATAGAAAAAGATAGCCCCAAGGTGGTTTATAAGGAGTTGCTTTGTTGCACTAAAAAAGTTCCTTGTAAACTAGAATGTGAAAAATTTCACTAAATCTGTGGATACAATGCTTTCTTATTTAATAAGGAGGAAGAAACCATGAGCAATGAAGTAAAAGTGCAGGAGCAAGCAAAAGAAGAGGCAGTAAAAACAATGATTGATACCTTGGTCGAGAATGGTAACCAAGCGTTAAAGGACTTTGCTAATTACGATCAGGAGCAAATAGACAGCATTGTAAAAGCAATGGCGTTAGCCGGGTTAGATAAGCACGTATATTTGGCAAAATTGGCTCATGAGGAAACAGGACGCGGTGTTTTTGAAGATAAGATGATCAAAAACATTTTCTCTACAGAATATATTTATAACAGTATTAAAAAGGATAAAACAGTTGGTCTTATCCGTGAAGATGAACAGAATGGCATCATCGAAATAGCTGAACCGATTGGTGTAGTAGCAGGGGTTACACCAGTAACAAACCCGACCTCTACCACCATGTTCAAAGCAATCATTTCTATTAAAACAAGAAACCCAATTATCTTCGCCTTCCATCCATCTGCACAGAAGTCTAGTGCAGAAGCGGCGCGTACATTATATGAAGCAGCAATGAAAGCTGGTGCTCCAAAGAATTGCATTCAGTGGATCGATCAGCCTTCCCTAGAAGCAACCAAACAATTGATGAATCATCCAGGCACAGCTCTTGTATTAGCAACAGGTGGAGCCGGTATGGTGAAATCAGCTTACAGTACAGGGAAGCCGGCACTTGGTGTAGGTCCTGGTAACGTACCTTGCTATATTGAGCGGACTGCGGTAATCGAGCGTGCGGTAAATGATTTGATTTTATCCAAAACATTTGACAATGGTATGATTTGTGCTTCTGAACAAGCCGTGATTGTTGATGCACCAATCTATGAACGAGTTAAACAACTTATGATCTCTAATAATTGTCACTTTTTGACAGCTGATGAAAAGGCCAAAGTGGAGAAATTGGTCATAAATGAAAATACATGCGCCGTTAATGCGGATATCGTGGGAAAACCAGCGGCAGTTATTGCAGAAATGGCCGGTATACATGTAGATCCGGAAACGAAAATTTTAGTAGCAGAATTAACAGGTGTAGGCCCTGACCATCCATTATCTCGTGAAAAATTAAGTCCTGTTCTTGCATGCTATAAAGTGAAAAACGCGGATGAAGGCTTCCGCCGTGCCGAAGAAATGCTTGAATTCGGCGGCTTGGGACATACAGCGGTTATCCATACAGAAGACGATGATCTCATGGAAGCATTCGGAATGAGAATGAAAGCTTGCCGTATCGTAGTGAATGCTCCATCTTCTCAAGGTGCAATCGGGGATATTTACAATGAATTCATCCCATCCCTAACGCTTGGTTGTGGTTCTTATGGTCGAAACTCTGTATCTACCAACGTTAGTGCTGTGCATATGATCAACGTCAAAAAGGTGGCGAAACGACGCGTGAACATGCAATGGTTTAAGATTCCAGAGAAAATTTACTTTGAGAAAAATTCTATTCAATATCTGCAAGATATGCCTGATATCTCTCGTGCTGTAATCGTGACAGACCCGGCTATGGTAAAACTGGGCTATGTAGATAAGGTATTGAGAAATCTGCGCAGTCGTTCTCAATACGTCCATTGCAAAGTGTTTAGCGACGTAGAGCCAGATCCATCTGTAACAACTGTACGGAAAGGAACCGAGCTCATGGTGGATTTCCGACCTGATGTGATCATTGCATTAGGCGGCGGTTCTGCGATGGACGCAGCGAAAGCTATGTGGTTGTTCTATGAATATCCAAATGAAGAATTCCAAAACCTATATCAAAAATTCTTGGATATCCGTAAACGTGTTTATAAATTCCCTAAACTAGGCCGCTTAGCTAAATTCGTAGCGATTCCTACGACCTCTGGTACTGGTTCTGAGGTAACACCATTTGCGGTAATTACTGACCGTGAGAAAAACATGAAATATCCAATTGCTGATTATGAATTGACTCCTGACGTGGCGATCCTTGATCCGCAATTTGTAATGACTGTACCAAAGGTAATCACTGCTGATACTGGTATGGACGTTCTTACTCACGCGATGGAAGCGTATGTATCTGTTATGGCAAATGATTTCACAGATGGCCTGGCATTAAAAGCCATTCAACTTATCTTTGAATACTTGCCACGTGCCTATAAAGACGGTGGAGACGAGGTCGCCCGTCAAAAGGTCCACAATGCATCTTGCATAGCAGGTATGGCTTTTGCCAACGCATTCCTTGGTATCAACCACAGCTTAGCACACAAATTGGGAGCTGAATTCCATATTGCACACGGTCGTTCCAATGCGATTTTAATGCCACATGTTATTCGCTTTAATGCGACTGTTCCTAATAAATTCGCATCTTTCCCTCGATATGAAAAGTTCATAGCACATGAGCGCTACGCAGAAATCGCTCGTTTGTTAGGACTGCCTGCTAAAACAACAGAAGAGGGTGTAGAAAGTCTCATTCAAGCCGTCATTACATTAGGAAAATCTTTAGATATCCCAATGAGCATTGAAGCGAATGGAGTAACGAAAGAAGACTTCGAAAAAGAAGTGGATCGCTTAGCAGTTCTCGCATTCGAAGACCAATGCACTACGGCTAACCCTAAAATGCCATTAGTTACTGAGCTTGCAGAGATTTACCGAAACGCATTCAAAGGCGTGTAGAGCTACACAAATTTGTGTTAGCTATACCATATAGCTTCTCCTTTCCGATTTCATATGATAACCTTCCCTTCACACTACTAAATTGGGCGAGCCGAATCAGGCTCGCCGTTTTTTTCTTTTTCCTGCGCGACAGCAATCTTATTACTTTAACTGTTATATTCTTACTATGTAAAAAATTTTACTGAAAGGTTTGTTAATTTCAGCATATTTCAGAAATTATATTTACAGTCTTCAAAAAATCAGATAATGTATTACAAAAGAACATAGCAGTACAGTTGAGAGCGTAGGTAGAGAAGAGTAGATAGGTTTTTAGTAAACAGTGCAGGTTAGACCAGTATAGTACAGGTTTTATAGAGCTGAGGAGGAGAGTTTAGATGAGAAAAGCAACAGGTTTTATCATGTCTATTGGATTAGCGTTGTCATTAGCTGCATGTGGTGCTGCACCAACTGCAAAGCAGGAGGGAGTAACAGCAGCTGGACAAGGTACATCAGATAAGCAGGTCAAAATTGGTGTATCCCAATTTGTACAGCATCCTGCCCTAGATTCCATTTATCAAGGAATTAAGGATGGATTAAAAGATAAAGGCTTTGAAGAGGGCAAAAATCTGGAAGTAGATTATCAGAACGCAAACGGCGAACTGAATAATACCATCACAATTGCTCAGAAATTTGCCAGCGACAAGAAAGACGTGGCAGTGGCGATTGCTACTCCGTCCGCCCAATCGTTGGCTAAAGCTATTGAAGATGTTCCAGTAGTATTTACTACAGTGACAGATCCTGTATCAGCAGGATTAGTGCCTTCTTTAGATAAACCAGATAAGAATGTAACAGGAACTTCTGATAAATTGTCAATGGAAGTGCAGTTGCAGCTCGTTCAAAAGTTCATTCCTACCATCAAAAAAATCGGTGTCATCTATACTACATCAGAAGTAAATGCAGAGGTTCAGGTTAAGGATTTACAGGCGGCTGGTCAAAAAATGGGTATCGAAGTAGTCCCAGCAGGCATCAGCAGTCAAAATGAAGTGCAAATGGGCGCTCAATCCTTACTTGGCAAAGTGGAAGCTATTTTTATCCCGATTGATAATACAGTGGTTGCTTCCATTGAAGGCGTGCTTGGTGTAGCGGAGAAGGCTAAAGTACCGGTGTTCGCATCCGATATGGATACTGTAAAACGCGGTGCAGTAGCTACGTATGGCATTGATTATTACAAGATGGGCAAACAGACCGGGGAAATGGTCGCACGTATTCTGAATGGTCAGAGTGTGGCAAATACACCGGTTGAAGTTGGAAAGGATACCGAATTGGTCATTAACGAGAAGGCTGCTCAAAAGTTTGGTTTGACTATTTCAGATGATTTGCGTAAAGAAGCGAAAGAAATCGTGAAATAACAAAGGGGGCAGCGATGCCCTCTTTTTGGCGTGCGATTAGACAGGGTACTGCTTGAAGAGAGCAAAAATCCCTTTGATGTAGAAGGTTGAGATTAGTAAGCTGAGACGAGCACAGGAGGATGACAGATGAGTGTAGCAATGATGGGAGCTTTGGAACAAGGATTGTTATTTGCTGTAATGGCTTTAGGTGTTTATCTCACGTTTCGCATTCTTAACTTTCCTGATTTAACAGTAGATGGGAGCTTTGCCTTAGGTGGAGCAATGGCAGCTACCTTGATTTCGGAAGGAACAAATCCTGTATTAGCTACTTTAGTTGCCACAGGAGGTGGAGCATTAGCGGGAGCCTTTACAGGAGTACTTACTACGAAGGGGAAAATTAACGGGCTACTTGCAGGGATTTTAACCATGATTGCCCTATACTCGATTAATTTACGAATCATGGGTAAATCAAATGTTCCCCTATTACGTGAAACGACACTGTACTCAATGGCAAAGGATATGTCTATTCCAGACTTCACGGTGAATGGTATTACATTGTTTTCAGGAGTTGCGTTACTTTTCCTAGTGGGAGTTTTCCTCTTAAAAGGAGTCTTAGATTATTTTTTACATTCTGATATAGGGCTTGATCTGCGTGCTACTGGAGATAATCCAACTATGATACGGAGCTATGGTGTTGGTACGGATGGAACGTTAATTATGGGACTGGCCCTATCTAATGCACTCGTGGCCTTATCTGGGGCACTGATTGCCCAATTTCAAGGGTTTGGCGATGTAAACATGGGAATCGGCATGATTATCATCGGGCTCGCCTCTGTTATTATTGGAGAAGTGATTGTTGGCGATAAGAGCATCATGAGAGCTACATTTGCTGTTATTATTGGCTCCTTATTGTACCGATTTGTCATTGCCTATGCACTAAAAGTTGGTTTGAAACCTGGGGATATGAAGCTGATTACCGCTTTACTAGTGATTGTGGCACTTACTTTACCGAATGTTTTGCGCGGGATGAATAAGCACCTGCCTGTTTTAGGTAAAGGAGGGAATAAATCATGCTAAAGCTAACAGATGTATCTAAGCTATTTTATAGAGGAACCGTAAACGAGAAGATTGCTCTACAGCAAATTCATTTACATTTGAAGCCGGGCGATTTTGTAACCGTAATAGGCAGTAATGGAGCAGGTAAATCAACATTGCTAAATATGATCGGCGGAGCCTTGCTGCCGGATGGTGGACAAGTATGTATTGATGGGCAGGATGTAACACGCAGGGGAGAGCATCAACGCGCCAAATATATAGGGCGAGTATTCCAAGACCCAATGGCGGGAACCGCACCCCATATGACTATTGAGGAAAATCTAGCTATCGCACGAGCGCGAGGGGAACGTAGATTGTTCCGACTAGGGGTCACGAAGTCAAAACGGAGCTTCTTTCGCGAACAATTGAGCATTTTGGAGCAAGGGCTAGAAGATCGCTTGCAGGCTAAGGTAGGTCTATTGTCTGGAGGCCAACGTCAAGCTCTAAGCTTGTTAATGGCAACCCTGACTAAGCCAAAAATCTTGCTATTAGATGAACATACCGCAGCGCTTGATCCGAAGCGTGCAGCACTGATAACAGCACTGACTAAGCGAATTGTCGAACGTGATCAGCTAACGACTCTCATGGTCACACATAACATGGAGCAGGCACTTTCGCTAGGAAATCGATTGCTGATGCTGCATGAGGGCAAAATTATTTTGGACGTAGGGCAGGAGCAAAAAGCTAGCATGACGACAAAAGAGCTGTTACAGGCTTTTGAAACAGCGCGGGGCGAGAGCTTTACAGAGGATCGATATTTACTTTCGTAACAAACGAAACTATGAAAATACAAAAGCCAATGCTTATGGACAAAGGACCCAGGCATTGGCTTTTTATATGAAAATCCCTATTAGCCGTTGATCAGACGACCAATGATTGGATAGTAGTACGTTCTACCTGTAAGAGAGTAGAAAATACCTTTGATTGGGCAGTAGAGAGCCATGATTCCGAACACGATGAGGAACGGAATACCAATTAGTATAAACGACAAAGCCCAAGAAATACCGATCAATACAGACATGGAAATATGGAAAACGAGTGCTTGCAGAGCTACGTTTTTGACATATCGATCAGATGCAAGTAACCAAATAAGAATGGGCCCGATGATGGGAGCAAAAAAAGTGCTGGCATGGGACAGTAATTTTAACACTTGATTCATTTCCATAGCATAAACCTCCTATTCGTTATGGCAAATATCACGTAAGTAACAATAGATTCACATGATATCATGTTCCTAATGAATTTTCAAAATGTCATACTCAAAATATTTCTTTGTTTTACACTTTTATTTTACAAGTGAATCAATGTTTTTTATACCAGCAAACGAATGATTTTTATCTCCTACTAGAGACTGAGAGGAATAGTTAAATGAAAATCAAACAATTGTCGAAATATATATTCGATTTATCGAAAAAAATAAAAAAATGTAAAAGGATTTTAAGATAATGAAAAGAATGGTAAAAAGATACCCGAATATTGAGTTTTTATAGGGGGAAAGGAAGGTTTTCAGATGAAGTGGAGAAAGACAATGTCTGCACTGCTTGCCACCGCGCTGCTTTTTAGTACAATGGCAGGCGTACCAAGCATTACGGAAGCTAAGAGTAAGAAAGATACCAAGCAGCAAAAGCATCACCAGAAGAAGAAAAAAGACAAAGAAACGACAAAAGACAATTTTTCACCGGTAGACGAATCTACTCTTAACCTCGATCGTTTAGCGAAAAATCTACAGGCAAGAGGCATTATCGCTGAAGATGCTACTCAGGATGAGATTCGAGATTCTATCAAGGAATATCTGGAGAATAAGCGTATACCGAGCGGGCCAGATACCTCAAGCTCATTTGGTGCTGAGGCAAAGCGGAGTCAAGAAGCTGCTAAAGAAGAGGTCATCCAGAATGTAGCTGAATTTAAAGGAAAGAAGCGTTCCAGAAATTTTGATGACAATATGTTTGTTGATAATATCGTTGTTAGTCTCATTGAGTTTCCCGATCGGCTTCACAATGAATTACCAAAAGTGAAGGATTCGATATGGACGGCTGATTTTAATGAAGAGCATTATGAAAAAATGCTGTTTGAACCGGGCGGATATACTACGCCGGAGGGTACTTCAATGACCACAATGGCTAAATATTACGAGGAGCAATCCCGTGATACTTGGTCTGTAAATGGGATAGTAACACCTTGGATAACCGCTAAACATTCCTATAAATACTATGGGAAGAATAGGAATGGTGGGGATGCTCACCCACGTGAGCTAGTTATTGAATCCTTGGAGCAGGTAGGTAAGGCAATCGCTGGCCATGAGGAGGAATACGATCAACGTGACCCTTACGATCTTGATGGGGACGGAGATTTAAATGAACCGGATGGCATTTTGGATAACCTGATGCTGGTACATGCCGGTATCGGGGAAGAAACAGGAGAGGATGATGATGCGATCTGGTCACATCGTTGGACGCTGGAAGAGCCTGTTAAGATACCAGGAACCAATTTGCTTGCATATGATTATATGATTCAGCCAGAAGATGGAGCGCCAGGTGTTTTCAGTCATGAGTATGGACATAATTTGGGCTTACCGGACTTATATGATACGAATAAAGGCGGACACGATTCTCCAGTTGGAGCTTGGTCATTAATGTCAAGCGGTAGTCACACAGGCTATGTATTTCAAACAGAACCAACTAGTCTTGATCCATGGTCTAAGATGATGCTGCAAGAAATGTACGGAGGCAAATGGGTATCTCCAAAGGTAGTAGATTATGCTGACCTTCGCAAGAAACAGAAGTTTACATTGCATGAAGCGGTAAACAAAGATATTGATAATAACATGGTACTTAAAATTGATATGCCTGAGATTTTGAAGGATGCACCAACGAAGCCCTTCCAAGGTGAATATTCTTATTTTTCGGATGAGGGCGATAATTTAACAAGTACGATTACCACTCCTGAAATAGACCTCACGGATGCTACGGAAGCGACAATGACTGTAGATATGTGGAGGAGTATTGAAAAAAATTACGATTTCTTATACCTAAATGCTATTGATGTAGATACAGGCGAGGAGGAATTAGTAGAGGATTGGAGCGATGATCCCGAGGAATGGGAGGAAGTAGAGATTGATCTCTCTGATTATGTCGGGAAAAAAATGAAATTCCAATTCGAATATGTGACAGATGCTGCTACGACGAAGCAAGGAGTATATCTGGATAACATCGTAGTATCAGTTGATGGTGACGAGGTATTTAAAGATGACGCAGAAGGGGAGCCTAAGATGGAATTAGACGGCTTCACTCAATTCGATGGAAAAGGTAAAAAATATGATGCCTATTATCTCGTAGAATTACGCTCTTATAACGGTGCTGATGAAGGATTGAAATATTTTCGCCGTGGAGAAACATTTTTAACCTATGATCCTGGAATGGTTATTTGGTATTACGATGGGAAATATGGTGCGACGGAAGATAATAAAACCAGCTTGCATCCTGGTCATGGAATGCTTGGCGTCGTTGATTCCCATCAACAAATCCGTTATTGGGACGATAACAAGAAGAAACCAGCCGATGCGCGTTACCAAGTAAGCGATGCTGCATTTAGTCCAAATCCTACCAGTGAAATTAATCTGGAATATATCTTGGGCAAGATATGGAGTCCGTCGAGGAAGGGTGTAACAACCTTCTCTGATGAAAAGGATTACTCGATGCCAGGCTTAGAGGATGTAGGAATGGTACTGCCACAGGTAGGTCTTGCCATCAAGATTAAGGATGTTGAGGAGGACTACTCAAAGGCTACAATCGAAGTGTGGAAAGACTAGAGAATAGGACAAAAAAAGACAACTTGTTAGAAAGTCTTCACCGAAAATTAGAAAATAGGTTACATGAATTCGAGCATTTGTGATAACATATGAATTGTTGGAAACAGCAACCTATTTCGACAAAAAATTACAAAAATATTGTCGATCCTCATAGAAAAACCGCAGGTGGCCGAACACCTGCGGCGATCGCAAATAGTCGTACGGGGTAGGTAGCCGTTCGAGTCAGCCATGACCACTTTTCTGTTTATTAGACAGACTAGTGGTCATTTCCGTTTGGCAGAGGCGGTCAGCAAGGCTATGATGAGTGTCCCAAACGTAATCATCAATGATAAGCCTTCATACACTGACATATGCCCACCCCCTTTCCGTGGGGATACGGTCCGCCTTACCGTCGTTTGACTTATCTGCTTAAAATTTATTATATCATGATATTTTCCTTTGTTGTATTATTTTGTAAAATGTCATGATTGTTAAATCATTTTTAGACCGCTGATTAAAATAATAACGCAAATCATGTAGCGTAAATGAATGGTAGGTACTTTAAGAGCAAGCAAACTCCCAATAAAAACACCGGGAATTGAACCTGTTAACAGTTGGAACACGGTAGCATAATTGATGTTTCCATATAGTATATGAGTGAAACCAGCAGCGGTAACAAGAAAGAAAGCGTGAGCAATATCGGTTCCGACCGTTGAGGCACCTCGCATTTGAAATAGGTAAAGCAAAACAAGGGCAAATAGGGAACCGCTGCCAACAGAGGTAAAGCCTACGATAAAGCCTAAAATGGCCCCTGAAGTAATGACTAACATACTTTTTTCTTGCGTAGTTTTTAGTTGCCATTTGTTTGGCGTCGCTTTTTTATGAGATTGAATCGTTTTGATCAGCATGACAATAGGAATGAGAATCAGCGCAAAACCTAATACCTTTTTGACTACTACATCAGCCGAACCGAAATTTGTTTGTATCCAATGTAGAGAATGAACGGCGAGAATGGCGCTGGGAACACTTCCAATACCTAAATAGAATACAATGGTCCAGTCCACAGTTTTTTGTCTCCAATGCTGGAGAGTGCCAAATATTTTTGTAATGGAGTTGTAGACAAGGTCTGTTCCTACGGCGATCGTTGGTTGAATTCCCATCATGATTAAGAAGGGCGTCAGTAATGCTGCCCCACCTACTCCTGTTAATCCGACAAGAAAGCCAACTAACGCACCGATGAGAGTTAATGAAATATCGATCATGCGAACCCCTCTCTTCTATGGGCGAATGTACCTTAATATGGTATGGAACAGAGAGAATCAGGGTGCGTATCGGCCAAAAAATGGGCGAGGAGCAGTTGTTATGTGCTAACTGCGTTTCTATTGTTGACTGTATATGGAAAGATTCGCTACAATGAATGCGAATCTATTTATGAAAAAAATCACTTCTTAGCTATAGACTTTCGAGTAAATATTCCGCTGTTATAGGATATGGGATCACTTATTTTGAAAGAAGGAAAGGAGCCTTGCAATATGGAACACGAGGTTGACTTAAAGGAGTCCGGCACCTCTTTCCTAGATGATATGGATACAAAACAAGTGCAAACTGAACCCGCAACGCTATCAGATTATGTACAACTAATGAAACCAGGTATTATTTTTTCTAACTTGCTCACTGCTTTTGCTGGTATTTGGCTTGCTTCAGCAGGATTTAAAAATTTTCAATTTGACCTGACGATCTATACGTTGATTGGAACTTCTGTCATTATTGGCTCTGGCGCTGTGCTGAATAACTATCTGGATCGCGATCTGGATAAAAGAATGAAACGAACGCAAAACCGTGCCTTAGCATCAGGACGAATCCAACCACGTAATGCATTGATTTTTGGACTAGGTTTATTATTGCTTGGATTGATAGTGCTGTTCTTTCTAGCTAATCCGCTGGCAGCAGTTTGTGGTCTGGTGGGGCACATTTTTTATGTGTTAATTTATACGCCGATGAAGCGTGTCAGCACTTTGAATACCGTGGTAGGCAGTGTCTCAGGAGCCATGCCGCCTTTAATTGGCTGGGCTGCCGTAACAGGAACGCTTGATTTAGGAGCTTGGACTTTGTTTCTAATCATTTTCTTGTGGCAATCTCCGCACTTCTTGTCATTGGCTATGATGAAGGTGGAGGATTACCGAGCTGGCGGTATCCCAATGCTTCCGGTGGTACGCGGATTTGAAGAGACCAAGCGTCAGATGTTCTTCTGGGGTGCTGCACTACTGCCGGCATCACTCATTTTATTCCTATACGGGAATGTAGGTATGTTATATTTTATTGTCGCATCCATCATGGGGATTATTTATGTAGTGCTTCTCTTCCAAGGTTTTTCTGCCAAGGATGATATGGCATGGGCGAAAAAGCTATTTGGTTATTCGCTCATTTACTTAACAGTGATGTGTGCAGCCATGGTTATCAGCGCTATTTTGGTTCACTTATAAAAAAGTTTGAAAAGTTGACATGTTTATCACACATTAATATAGGAACATCTCTTGCAAAGCGGGGGATGTTTCTTTACTGTTAAAGGAAGTAAGAAAAAATTCGGAATAAAGGAATTTATTAAAAAGATGGCGGTTACATTTTTGCGCCAGCTAGGTTCGTTGCTTCTTCAAAAAGATTTGCTACATTAATAAAAGAGGTATGGAAATGGACAAAAATGTAAAACGATTAGCGATCCTCTCGACCCTTGTTATGTTTATCGTGATGATTGCCGGTTCTTTAGTAACCAAAACTAATTCTGGTCTCGGCTGTGGAAATGATTGGCCACTGTGTAACGGGAAGTTTGTTCCCTCCTATGCTTTGGAGTCGATCATTGAGTATGTTCATCGATTAACCACCGGTCTAGCAGGGATAGTAGTGGTTGTCTTTTCTATTTACTCGATCTTTAAATACAAGGGCAATAAAGAAGTATTAGGGCTAGCAATTTTCGGAATGTTTTTTATTGTAGTAGAATCTATCCTAGGAGCCTCTGCAGTCATTTGGCCACAATCTTCACCTGTCTTAGCTCTTCATTTTGGCTTTTCTTTACTCGCTTATACAGGGGTATTTATGCTCACGATGTTTGTGATTAACCATGAACGCCTCCAGAAAATAATCAAGGGAACTGTAAAAAAAGGCTTTGGTTTATATGTGTGGATGGTAAGTTTATACGCTTACGGGGTTGTGTATTTGGGTGCCTACGTGCGTCATACAGGCTCCAGCTTGGGCTGTTCGGGCTGGCCGCTTTGTAATGGAAAGCTTATTCCAGAATTGAGTGGTCAGGTAGGTGTTCAGTTTTTACATAGGGTGGCTGCTGCTGTATTGGTGCTGTTGATTATCGGAATTTATGTATATGCTGCCAAACATTATAAAGAATCACGCAAAGATATTTATACCTGCTCTAAGCTAGCGCTTGTATTGGTTATTCTTCAAGTTCTTAGTGGAGGCTTAGTGGTATTTGCTAATTTGGAATTATATGCTACTTTGACACATTCTGCCATCATTACAGTATTTTTTGGCATTCTATGCTACTTAGGCTTACAGACATTGAAGAGGCCATCCTAAAAAGCGGAGATGGAAAAGAGCGAGGTGTTCTCGCTCTTTTTCTTAGGTAGACGGATGAGTAGCTGAGGAAGCCTGATCATCCTCCATGTATTCGTCCTGCAAGACGGAGTATACCTTTGAATCCCGCAGTTCCCCTTTGATTAACACATTTTTACGCAACGTTCCTTCATAAACCATCCCCAATCGTTGCATGACACGTTCAGATAGAGTGTTAGTTGCTTCACATTTACCTTCCATGCGAACGAGACCGATTTCTTTAAACCCATAAGCCATTACTGCCCGAAGCGATTCGTATGTCATTCCTTTTCCGCGATAGTCAGGATGAAGGACTGCACCTAATGAAGCGCTTTTTTCTTTTTCTGCATATTGAAAAAGACCTGCGACTCCAATGGTTTTACCAGATTCTCGATGATAGATCGCCCAAATAAAGGCTTTTTTCTCTACGCAATCGGCCATTCGTTTTTCTAAGTACAGAACCGTATCTAATTTGCTTTTATGGATTTTTCTAGGAACGTGATGTGTGGTTTCTTCCTTTGAAAAGATTTCAAAAAGGTCATCGGCCTGATGCAAGGATAGATGGAGGAGCATGAGTCGTTCGGTTACGAGAACAGGGTAGTCGGTTATCATTGATCCAACTCCTTTATATGTATTAGTTCCTTGAACGTATTTTTTCTTATTCTATGTATATCACAGGTTTTGGTAGAAACCAAAAGAATATCTCCAAAACTTTCATCACTATCTTTTCTGAAGCAACCCTCTTACTTCTGGTACAATAGGTAAAAGCAAACAAATGATCGATAGAGGTGGAAAGATGCGTATTTTGCATACAGCAGACTGGCACTTCGGCAGATTGCTAGAAGGCCGGGATAGACGTATAGAACAAGCGGCTTTTGTAGACGAACTATGCCAGATTGTTGAGGATAAACAAATAGATTTAGTAGTGATAGCAGGTGATGTATATGACTCTGTAAACCCACCGGCATGGGCGGAGGAGCTGTATTATGAAGCCTTAGAGAGATTGTCAGCAGAAGGTAAGCGCGGGGTAGTCGTTATTGCAGGCAATCACGACCAACCAGAACGGGTGCGCGCTGCTTCGCCACTAGCTCATAAGCATGGAATTGTGTTGCTTGGATTGCCTAAGGAGCAGCCTTTGCTTACTAAGACTGAGGCGTCAGCAGATAAAGTAAGAATCATCGATGGAGGATCATCTTGGTTTGAAATTGCTATTCCAGGAGTAGACCATACCGCTGTAGTGGTGGCTTTATCATATCCTTCAGAAGCACGATTAAAAGAATTGATTAGTGAAAGCTTTACACCAGAGCAAATGCAACAGGCATTTAGCGAGAGAATCAAAGACCTCCTCCATGATTTAGCCAGCCATTTTCGACAGGATACGGTCAATATTATAACAAGCCATCTGTTTGCTATGGGCGGAATGGAGACTGACTCGGAGCGTCCCATACAGATTGGTGGGACACATACTGTCTCGCTGGATGCGTTTCCTCCACAAGCAGATTATGTTGCCTTAGGTCATTTGCACCGTTTGCAAAAACTAAGCGAAGCACCATTGATTCGCTATAGTGGCTCACCGTTATCGTACAGCTTTTCGGAGGCGGGACAAAGCAAGGCGGTGGTGATGGTGGAGATTATTCCGGGTCAGCAACCGACAGAAGAAATTATTTATTTAAAATGCGGTCGTACTCTGGCAAGATGGAAAGCGGCTGGCGGAATAGCAGAAGTTGAAAAGTGGCTGGAGGAAGGAAAAGATGCAGATTGTTGGATTGATTTAGAAATTCACGTGGATGATGTGATTGATCCAGCAGAGTTTCAACGTATTCGCAAGCTGAGCGATAACTTTGTAAAGGTACAGCGCGTGCTGGTTGTCTCCACAGAACAGGAGAGGCAGGAAGTAGAAAAACGCGAGGAATTAAATCCCGTACAGCTTTTTACTCGTTTCTATGAACGAAAGCGTGGAACATCACCAGATGAACAGGTTATTCAATTATTTTCCCGTATGATGATAGCCTCTGATGCTGAGACAAAGAAACAGCCAGGAGGAGATGAATAATGAAGCCTATTTACTTGAAGCTATCAGGATTAAATAGTTATCGAGATTTGCAGGAGATTGACTTTGAAACGTTGTGTGAAGCCGGATTGTTTGGGATTTTTGGCCCTACTGGCAGCGGTAAATCCACCATTTTAGACGCGATTACGCTAGCGTTGTATGGACAGGTTGTTCGTACAGGGGGAGGTTCGCATCCACACGAGGTTCTCAATCAATTGGAGTCACGGCTGTTTGTCTCCTTTACCTTTGAATTAGGAGGGGCGAGCCAACGACAGCGCTTTACCATCGAGAGGGAGTTTGGTCTAAATAAAAATGGTAATCGAAAGCAGCCGGAAGTACGTTTAATTCAACATGGCTTACTTGATGGTGAACAAGATCAGGTGCTGGAATCTAAAGCAACAGCAGCTACATCCATGATCGAGAAGCTGGTGGGTTTAACCATTCATGATTTCACACGGGCAGTCGTGCTACCGCAAGGCCAATTTTCTAAGTTTTTGACCTTAAAAGGCAGTGAGCGAAATGAAATGCTCCAGCGTATTTTTCATTTGCACGAGTATGGCGAAAAGCTGATGCAACGGGTCAAGGAGCAGATAGACAGCAATAAAGCCTCTCTGCATCAGTTAGAAGTGGAAGAAGCACGGCTAGGTGATGCGAGCGAGGAGGCTGTTGAAGCGGCGATTCAGGAGGCAGCAGGATTAGAGAAGGAGTATGCGGAAGCGGAGCAGATTCACAAGGCTTTGTTGAATCAAAAGAATGAATGGGAACAAATTCGCAAGTGGCAGTTCGAATTGGGGGAAATCCAACAAAAGCTGACACAGCTTGAAGAGCAGGCTCAACAAATCATGCTGCGAAAAAATGAAATAGCTAGACTGGAGGCATCTGTTTCCCTTTATCCATTGGTGCAAAAGGAACGACAGACGATAAAGCTATGGGAAGATGGTAAGCAACAGTTGCTTGCTAAACGAGTAGAGCGGGAGCAAGTAGAGCTGCGTTGCCAAGAGGCTGAACAAGTAAGCCAACAAGCCCAACAACGATTGCGACAAGAGGAGCCACAGCTAATTCAAAAGCGAATCGAACTGCAGCAAGCCGCAGAATGGGAGCAAGAAATAGTAAAATTAGCTCAGGAAATCGGGCAATACCAGACGGAGATCCGTTTATTACAGCAGCAAATAGATCAGGATGAGGCTATGCTGTCAGCGCTTGATCAGAAAAGAGCGGTAGCAGCTCAGGACCTGCAAAAGATTGATGCTGAATGGCAACAGACCACATTACGTTCAGAGGAACGCAAAGCGATTCGTGCGATGCAACAGGCCAAAATTGCCTTTATTCAGGAAGAGCAGCGTTTTGTAAGCACCGAGCGTGAAGCAACGGAGCTATCTCAAAAGGTACAGCTTGGTCAAACCCGATTAAAAGAAGCAGATAGCTTCTATATTCATGCTCATGAAAAACGTAAAGAGACCGAAACCGCGTTAGTTGAAAAAGAAGCGCAGCCGATCAGAAGTGAAGAAGACATTACTCGGTTACGTGAACAGCTAGTAGATGTAAAACGCATCGGCATTGATTGGCGTGGCTTCGAAAAAAAGCAGGATGATTGGCAATTAAAATGGACGGACTGGACTGCTTTACATGCGGATGTAACAACAAGATTGCAGCAGGCAGAACAAACATTGAAACACCTAGAAACCAAGAGAGTGGCTAGTCAGGATCAGGTAAAAGAGTGGGAGACAAAATGGGCTTCTTGGCAGCAGGCTAATATGGCTCATGCGTTGCGTTTACAGCTAAGAGCTAATGAAGAGTGCCCGGTTTGTGGATCAATGCATCATCCTTATAAGGATACAGATACGGATACCGGCAATACCGTGCAGACAACAGCCCAAGCTCCTTCGCTGCAACAGCAGGAAACGGCTTTGCGTGACCGTCGGGCCAACTTAGATCACATGCTTGAACAGGTGGAAGAGGAATGGAGGAGTGCCTCGGAAGCTTGTCAGCAGATAAGAGTCGAGCTGGCTGGGTTATTGGAACGAAAGGATTCCTTGCAAAAGGAAAATGCACAGATTGATCAAGATTTGCAGCATATCAAACACCAATTAATTCAATTGGGCGAAGAGTGGGTTGTAGGGTCTGTCGATGAATTGGGCGGGAAGTTCAAACAGGTTAGTCAAGAAGTAAAAGAACTCTCGGAACAACGTCACAGCCATGTGAAACAACTAGAAGAATTGCAAAAGCTTCTTCGTGAACAACGTGATGAAGAGCTGGAAAAAAAGGCGCAACATGAAAAAATCACGACCTGGCTGGAAGGTCAGCAGGAGCAGCTACAGCAAGTTAACAAGCGTCTGTTGGAGCATCAAAAGGCGTTAGTAACGGCAGAACAGCAATTGGATGAACTACGGGGGGAAATTCCACGAGATCAGATTGAAGCTCATCACGCCAGAATGGAAAAGATGGAGCAAAGACAGGAAGAGCTGCGTACGCTACGCGTGAATCTGGAAAAATCCCTTGAGGAATTACAGCAACAAAAGCAAGTTCAGATAGAACAGCGCGGAGAAAAACAAGCCAGACTAACAGCGTTACATCAACGCTATGACGATCGAGAGGCACAATATAAAGCTAAACAAGAGCAATGGCAGATACGTACACAAGGTAGACCGGCTAATGAATTATTGCAGTTGTTGGAGCAGAATCTACAAGAGCTACAGACAGCAGCAGAACAAGCAGATACTCTAAAGCTTCAACTGACAAATCAGCGGCAACAATTGATAGAATCATTGGTTTCATTAGAAGAAACAAATTTACAGCTTACGAAGCAAGCTAAGGAATTGGAATTGGAAGTTGAACAAGCTTTGTCGCATGCTATGTTTGCTGATCGGGAAACCGTCTATGAATATTATGAGCGCCGAGCTTTATTGGAGTCGTATCAGACAGAGGTAGAAAGCTACCAAAAGCAGCTAACGGAATTGGCTTATGCTAAGACACGGTTGGTTGAATCCCTTGCTGATCGGTCTGTAAGCGAGGAGGCTTACAATGAGCTATATACCTCCTTTTCAGAAGGAGAGCGACGCTTGTCTGAATGTAGGGAAGCTTTAACATTGGCAAAAGAGAGACTTCTTATCGTGCAACAAAATCACGAGAAATGGGAAAAAATAGAGAAAGAATTCGGTGCTGTCATTGATGAGCAGAGCCGTTTAGAAGAGTTACGAAAGCTGTTTGAAGGAAAAGCATTTGTTCAGTATATTGCTGAAGAAAAGATGATGACGATTGCCCGTGATGCTACCTATCATTTAGGACGTATGACGAAAGGCCGCTATGCACTGGAAATTGGGGATGGTGGAGAATTCGTATTGCGAGATGAAGCAGCGGGTGGACTGCGCCGTGCTGTTAACACTTTATCTGGAGGGGAAACATTCTTAACGGCTTTGTCTCTGGCATTGGCCTTATCCGTTGAAATTCAAATGCGGGGAGGTCGTTTAGAATTCTTCTTCTTAGATGAAGGGTTTGGAACCTTAGATCCTGAATTGCTAGAGGTTGTGTTGGATGCTTTAGAGAAGCTAAGAATGAGCCAATTTACGATAGGATTAATTAGCCATGTACCGGAACTAAAATTGCGTATGCCGCGGCGACTGGTCATTACCCCTGCTGAACCGCTTGGGTCTGGTAGTCGCATTCATATGGAGATGGAATAGGAGGGGAGACAATTGGCTGTACAGTTTTTACTAGGTCGGGCAGGTACCGGCAAGACGGCTGCGATCTATTCTGACGTAATAAAGAAGCTCGATGAGGAACGGATGGGTCCCCCTCTAATCTACTTGGTTCCCGAGCAATCAACTTTTCAGGAAGAATATAAATTAATCAATTTGCCCGGGTACTCGAGTCATATCAGAGCACAGGTGTTAAGCTTTGGCCGTCTTTCCTACCGAATATTACAGGAGGTTGGGGGACTGACAACGCTGCCCATTGATGAACGTGGTAAGCAGATGGTGCTACGTCTGCTATTAGAACGTTATCAGGATGAATTAAAGGTGTTTCATCGTTCTGCCTTGCAGCCAGGATTTGCTGAAGAATTGGTACAAATGATCAGTGAATGTAAAAAGTATAGTGTCAGTCTGGAAATGCTGGAGCAGTTACAAATAGAAAATGCAACCCTACAGCATAAATTACATGATTTGCTATTAATCATGAGGGCGTATGAAGAGTATGTTACAGATAAATATTTTGATAGTGATGAACTTTATTCCACAGTTGCCAGCAAGCTGGCTCAATCTAGTTTTATTGCAGATGCAGAGATTTGGATTGATGGTTTTAGTGGTTTTACAAAACAGGAATATGCGTTAATTGAGCAATTGATGTACTGCGCTAAACAAGTAAATATAACTTTATGTTTAGACCCGCAGGATCGGATGAAACCGCTAGATGATCTTTCGCATTTCTATCCAACAATGGAAACGTATCAAAAGCTACTAGATATTGCGATGCGAGGCAATATTCCAATTGAGGAGCCGCGTTTGTTTGAGCATAACTATCGTGTTACTAGTAGTCCATGGCTTGCACAGGTAGAACAAAAATATTTTGACTGGAAAAAGCCTGCTGTTCTGCCTTCACCTAAGCATGTTGACGAGGTAAAGCTGTTTACAGCCGCCAATCGCAGGGCTGAGGTGCAAGCCGTCGCTCTGCAAATTTTGTCACTTGCACGTGATTATGGCTACCGGTATCGTGATATGGCTGTGCTTTTGCGAGAAATGGGTACTTATTCTGAAGAAATTGCTCATGTATTTACGAGCTATGATATACCATACTTTCTTGATCAAAAGAGAACCGTAAGCCATCATCCTTTGATTGAATTTATTCGTTCATCACTTGAGGTTATCTCTAAAAATTGGAGATATGATGCCGTCTTTCGTTGTTTAAAAACTGATTTACTGTCCCCGCTGAATCAGCCGCTTAGCCAATCGAGGGCTGAGATTGATTTACTAGAAAACTATGTGCTGAGCTATGGCATTCAGGGATATTATTGGTCCATGGATGAGTGGGGGTTTCACGGAACTAATATTCTATACGAGCAAATTGAATCCATACGTCAACAATATGCGACACCTCTTCAAACATTTGAGGCTAATATGAGAGTGGCTTGCAAAGCGGGTGTACGCCAAATGGCGACCGTCCTATATGAATTTTTACAAATGCAGGATGTTCCTACCAAACTGGAGGAGTGGCAGGAGCAGGCTGAATTAGAAGGAGATTTGGAAGCTGTCCGTGAGCACGAGCAGGTTTACAATGATGTGATGGATTTATTGGATCAGATTGTAGAAGTAATGGGCGATGAACAAATGGAGCTTGTTACATTTGCCCGGATCATTGATACAGGTCTGGATAGTATTCGTCTTGCCTTAGTTCCTCCTTCGCTGGATCAAGTGGTCATTGGGTCCATGGAGCGCTCCCGTCAACCTGACGTAAAAGCATTGTTCTTGATGGGAGCAAATGAAGGTGTGATCCCCCTACGTCCCAAAGAAGAAGGGATTTTAAACGAGGCGGAGCGAGAAAAGCTGGAAAAGGCAGGTATTGAACTAGCACCAACAGCGAAGCGAAAGCTCATGAACGAGCAATACCTTCTCTATCGTGCTATGACACGACCATCGGAGCGACTATGGATTAGTTGCCCGCTGGCTGATGAAGAAGGCAAAGCCCTGCTACCATCTAGCTTGTACGAAGAGATGAAAAAGACCTTACCTGGTCTTACGATTGGATATTTTCACAACGAACCAACTGCAGAACCACAGTTGGATATAGGATTGCTGGGAAGACCACGACAAGTGTTTAGTCATTTACTCACATTAATTCGGCAATTAAAAAAAGGAATTTCGCTTCCTCCATTTTGGTGGGAGGTGTATGACTGGTTCCTTGAGCATGCAGAAGATGAAAAACGAGAGAAATGGCTGTTATCGGGGCTGGGATATCAAAACCGTGCTTATCCACTTTCCAAAGAAGTTAGTCGTTCCTTGTACGGAAATGAGATTCGGGTAAGTGTTTCCCGATTAGAACGATTCCAAGCCTGTGCCTATTCTCATTTTTCCTCACATGGTCTGCGGTTAAGTGAACGCCAAATGTACCGTCTAGAAAGATTTGATGTGGGTGAGCTTTTTCATGCATCTTTGAAAATGGCAGTAGAGCAAATGAACAAACAGCAGGTTAATTGGAGTGATATGACGGAGCAAGGCAGCATGCAGTTGGCTGATCAGGTGGTGGAGGAGCTTGTTCCACAAACCAGAAGCAGTATTTTGCAACGAACTGCTCGTTATCGTTATGTCACAAAGAAATTAAAACGTGCTGTTGGGCGTGCGATCTCTGTACTGAGTGAGCATGCACGAAGAAGTCAATTTGAACCGATCGGTCTGGAAATTGCTTTTGGTCCTGGCGGAGAAATTCCGGGACTGACTCTGGAACTGGAAGATGGAATCAAATTACATTTGTTAGGTAGAATTGACCGAGTTGATCACTCTGTAGGAACAGAAACTGAATTTTTACGTGTGATTGACTATAAATCGGGTCCGAAAGCCCTTGTTTTGTCCGATGTGTGGAATGGATTGAATCTTCAATTGCTAGTATATCTGGATGTGGCTGTGAGCAACGCTGAGAAATGGGTAGGCAAGCAGGCTGAGGTAGGCGGTGTCTTCTATTATCAAGTAGCAGATCCGTTTGTTGCTGCTAAACAAATGCTAACAGCCGAGCAGGTGGAAGCGGAACGGCAGAATAAGCTGAAAATGAAGGGGCTTATGCTAGCGGACCCACAATTAGCACGCTTAATGGATAGCCAAACGGAATCGGGGAATTCTGATCTGCTTCCGTTTGGGATCAAAAAGGATGGAAGCTTCACTCAATATTCATCAGTAGCTTCCAAGGAGCAGTTTGACCTCCTGCAAAAATATGTCCGCAAATGTATTGTGAAGCTGGGGAAACGATTAACGGATGGAGATATAAGCATCGCGCCTTATATGCAGGGGCCAAGACTTGCATGTCAGACTTGTGCGTATAAGTCGGTTTGTCAGTTCGATAGTTTATTGGAAGGCAATCAGCCACGTTTGTTAAGTAAAAAGACCGATAAGGAAGTTTGGGAGTTAATTCGTGAAGAAGTCTACGAACAAGATGACGCGGGAAGGGAGGTAGGAGCATGAGTGAGCAGGAGAATGTAGTGGAACAAAAGCCGAGTCATTGGACGGATGAGCAGTGGAGAGCCATTATCGAAAAGGGAGATAACCTGCTGGTAGCTGCCGCTGCCGGTTCTGGTAAAACCTCAGTTTTAGTAGAGCGGATTATTCGTAAAATCTCTGACGTTAACGATGCTGTAGGTGTGGATCAGTTACTGGTTGTAACATTTACAAATGCGGCTGCTGCCGAAATGCGCCACCGAATTGGCGATGCTCTGCGTAAAGCCTTGGAAAGCGATCCTACCTCTGCCCATTTACGGAAGCAGTTGGTTTTACTGCAACGAGCAACTATTACAACTTTGCATTCTTTTTGTTTGGGCTTGTTACGTCAGTATTATTTCATGGTGGAGCTTGATCCAGGGTTTCGCATTGCAGATGAAATGGAGGCAGAATTACTGCGCCAGGATGTATTAGAAGAGCAATTTGAACACTGGTATGAATCTGATGAAAGCTTTGCAGCATTAGCTGACGTGATGGTAGAGGGTCAGGATGACGATGCGTTAATGGGATTATTTATGCGATTGTTTGACTTTTCCCAAAGTCATCCGCACCCAGATCGTTGGCTAAAAAATGCAGCCGATATGTTTGCCCATACACAAGTGGAAGAGCTGCACGAATCTCCTTGGGTCGTGACGTTGGCAGGGGCTATTTCTTTAGAGTTATCTGCCCTTGAGTCGCAAGTAAAAAAAGCAATAGCTCTTGCAGAAGAACCAGACGGACCTGGAGCATATGTGCCTTTATTACAGCAGGAGCTTACTTTCATTAATCAAGCGAAATGTGCTGCTGAGCAAGGCTGGAAGCAGTTAGATGACAGTATGAGAAGTATTGCATTCGGTCGATTGCCAGCAGTAAAGGATGCTGACCCGCTGCTTAAAGAACAGGTGCAAAAACTACGCAATGGTGTAAAAGATAAGATAAAGAAGCTACTGGAAGAATATTTCACGATGACGCCTGAGCAATATGCGACAGACCTCAACCGAATGGCTCCGTATATGCAAACACTGGCTCGGCTTGTTAGTGAGTTTAAACAGGCCTTTCGACAAGCTAAGCAAGAACGGGCTCTTGTTGATTTTAGCGATCTGGAGCATATGGCACTACGAATTTTGCAGCAGGAACAAGAGGATGGTAGCTTCGTCCCCTCTGCTATTGCTATGCAACTACAGGAACAATTTGCTGAAGTGCTAGTCGATGAGTATCAGGATATCAATCTTGTGCAGGAAACGATTTTGCAGTTGGTATCAAGGAAAGAGACAGCAGGAGTGGCAGCAAATCGTTTCATGGTAGGGGATGTTAAACAGAGTATTTATCGCTTCCGACTTGCTGAGCCTAATCTATTTATGCAAAAGTACGATTCGTATGAAACCAATGAAGAAAAGGACCCTTTTGCTCCTAAGGAAAAGAGTGTGCCTTTGGAGCTGAAGGGAAAGCGAATTGATTTGGCCGCTAACTTCCGCAGTCGAAAGGAAGTAGTGGATGCTGTCAATTATCTGTTTCGTCTAGTCATGACTCCGCGTGTAGGCGAGATTACTTACGATCAAGCAGCAGAATTGATTGGTCGGGCTTCCTATCCAGAGATAGAGCCAGAGCAATTGGCGGTAGAAGTACATTTAATCGATCGTACGGGGGTTGAATCGGAGGAGTCCAGTTCAGGGCAAGTATCGGAGCGAGCAGGTACTAGCTCTATAGGGAGTATAGATAGCTATGATAGTGAAGGAGAAGCTCTACCTACTCTTGAAGAGGAAGCCTCTGTTGCTCAGCTAGAAGCACGATTGATTGCCAAGCGTATTAAGGAATGGCTAGAGCTTGGTGTGGGCGGTCAGACGTTACTTGTATTTGATAAAAAAACACAGGGAATGCGTCCCCTAGAATATCGGGATATTGTTATTTTGCTTCGAGCTACCGCGGGCTGGGGACAAGCAATAGCAGACGAATGTAAGCAGGCTGGAATACCTATCTATGTAGAACAGAATCAGGGTTACTTTTCTGCGAATGAAGTGGATGTAATCATGTCATTATTACGTGTCATAGATAATCCAAAGCAGGATATCCCATTAACGGCGGTACTTCGCTCTCCTCTTATTGGACTTAGCGAAGAAGATTTAGCTCAGATTCGAGTGTTGACTCCTACGGGGCCTTTTTATCAGGCAGTCGAACAGTATGTCATGACAGAGGAGGAGCAGTTGAATCGAGTCGTAATGGCCAAGCTTCGCCGATTCTATAGGATGGTGCAGGGCTGGCGAACAAGGGGAAGACGAAGCTCGGTAGCAGAGTTATTGTCTGATATTTATACAGAGACAGGCTATGTTGATTATGTAGCATCACTGGAAAATGGATCACAGCGCCAGGCAAATCTACGCGCTTTATATGACAGAGCGAAGCAATACGAAGCTACCTCGTATCGTGGATTGTTTCGATTTTTACGCTTTATTGATCGAATGCAGGAGCAAGAGAATGATCTTGGAGAGGCGCGGACCATTACAGAAAGTGAAAATGTAGTCCGTTTAATGACTATCCATAAAAGTAAGGGATTGGAGTTTCCGGTCGTATTTGTGGCTGGAATGGGTAAACAGTTTAACCAAAGCGATATGAAAGGTCGTTTTTTACTGCACAAGGACTTAGGTTTTGGCCCACAGGTAGCTGACGCGGATTTGCGCCTGCGTTATCCAAGCTTAGCTTTTTTAGGAATTCGTCAAAAGCTTAAATTAGAGATGCTAGCAGAAGAGATGCGTGTACTTTATGTTGCACTGACTAGGGCTAGAGAGAAGCTTATCCTTGTAGGCTCAGCTAAGGACTTGAGCAAATCAGCCATCGCCTGGTGCAGCCAGTCTACTGATAAAGAGACCCTATCTGATGAAGATTTAATCCAAGCGAAAGGATATCTTGATTGGATTGGTCGAGCATTAGTACGGCACAAACATGGAGAACCTTTACGCTTGCTGTGTCCAGAAAGTCAGGATATTTCCTCGATTCCGCTAGTGCGAGATCCGTCTGTGTGGCAGTTCCAGTTTTATCAGCCGAGTGATCTGATGGCGATAACCGAACAAAGTGAGCATGATGAGGAGGTTTTCTCCTTATTGCAGAAACGAAAGCCAGTTCCTGATCATCCACATGCAGAGGAATGGCGTGATAAGATTAGGTCTGTACTGGAGTGGCAGTATGCTTCACAGGTCGTGTCACAGGTGCCGGCTAAATGGACTGTTAGCGAATTGAAGAGCCAAGCTGTAAATCTAGCCGATGGAGCAGAAGGAGCTGGAGTTAAGCTTGATTGGGAGAATGGGCGTATTGACACGCAATCTCAAGTGGTAGCAGGAATAGAAAGCCAAATGGATAGACAGTTAACCACTCAGGCTGCAGCCGAAGAGCGCGGTCACCTTAATGCAAGCCTTGAGCAAATAGCAGAGGGTCCGAGGCTACGTCGGTCAAGGCTCACAAAGAAGCCGAGATTCCTAACTGAAATGGACAAGAAGAGTGAGGGTATAAACACCGAAAAATGTGATCCGAAAATCATAACAAATAGTGATTCTGTAATTATCAAGGAAGAAAGATGCGAGAAGCTGGTAAATCAAACGAAGTATGAAAAACCTATTTTTACGAAGGCAGAAATAGGTACCTTTACGCATTTGATTATGCAAAATCTACAGTTGAATAGAGCCTTAGATCAGGCGGACGTTACTGACCAAATCGAGCAGATGATAGCAGAACAGATGCTAACTAGGGAGCAAGTCAATGTGGTGGATATTGCTTCTATAGCTCGTTTTTTTGCCAGTGATTTAGGACAGCGCATGCAAAAGGCTACCAAGGTGTACAGAGAGCTACCATTTACGCTTGCCGTTCCTTTACGTGATATTAGATCTCGCTTGCTTGCTGAACAAGCAGAATTATTATTATCTGATTCAGGTGACGAACGGGTACTTGTACAGGGGGTAATTGATTGTGTCATTCGTGAGGCAGACGGTGGATTGACTTTGATCGATTATAAAACAGATCAATTACCAGCAGACGAGGCTAAAGCGGCTCAGATGCTTCGGACAAGATACAATGAGCAAATAAGCTTGTACGCACTCGCTCTTGAGGAGAGCTGGAAAGAGCCAGTTGCGAACCGCTATTTGATAGCTATGTCAACAGGACTTGCGGTTCCATTGCATGAAGAGTAAGGACGATTGAAAAAATGAAGAGGTTTCCCGAAAATCGAAATGAAAGAGGGGAGCCTCTTCGTTTTATTTTTTATCTTGTTTCATCATCACCATCATAGTGAGTACAATACAAGACAGAAGGCTAGTGGTGCCGATCGTAGCACCAATAAATGCAATTCCCAAGCCTCCAAACCCACTTACATTGATGCTATATAGAACTGCTATACTGCTGACAATAAATACGACCGTTGAAGGGATATACATAAGAATCATGTTTTCAGGTTTTTTGATGTACAGAAAGTAGGAAATAGAGAATAAGCCCAAAAAGGTAATGATAGCTATCATGATTATGCCCAACAAATAAACATCACCATCCTTGCGTTGTTGGCTTAGCTTATCCAATTTTTAAACAGGAAATTTAGTGATGAGTAAGCACTTTACCGACAACATGTGAGTTTTCTTATCAGTTGACCGCAACTTCCCTCGATTTTTAGCGTACTAGTATGGAGGGGGAAGAAAGATATGGAAAGTAGAGAATATATGGAGTTTATGGGGGCCTTAACTGCAATAGCGCTACCTGTCTCCTTGGGATTATTGCTTGCCTATTTTATTCGGAAACTGCCTGAATGGTTCAAGTGATGATGACATTCTTTTCGTACCGCATGATTTCTTCTATTGCTGGCATCATAGATGATAGATTCATCATAATTACTAACATAGAAAAGCAGGTATGGTCCTTTGCTATTTGCGAAAAGACATGCCTGCTTTTACATTTCTACATATAAAAAAAGAGATAATAACATGTTGGGAAGGCCTGCTAAAAAAAAATGAACGGCCCACATTTGCTGTTTTTTGTGTTTTTTATCATAAAAAAGAGAGCGTTCATGCATTCTGCTACTATCTAATAGAAAGGTAGAAATGAATGCGCTGATCCCCCAGAATAAGGCGCCAAGGATAACAGCTACTTTAAGCATGAGTAGGTGGTCTTGAATGAGTAATGAGACAAGGAGTGAGACAAGTAAACCTAAACTTAATGATTTTAACATGAATCCCCCCTCCTTTCTCACTCATTTTTACGCTTGGCAGGCCGAAAAGGTTACAGGAAAAAATGCCATAAATCTATTCTTTATTACGGTGATTGGATAACGGAGGGGAACGTGCTATACTTTGAAGAAAAAATTCGGGAGGAACCCTACGATGCAACCAATATCAGACAAAGAATGGAACCATTTTAAGCAAAAGCATGAAGATACAGCAATTATGCTAATTACGTGCCCTGATCGTCCCGGGATCGTCTCGACAGTTTCCCGATATCTATATGAACAAGGTGCTAATATCATTCAATCTGACCAATATACGACCGACCCGGAAGGTGGACGCTTTTTCATGCGGATTGAATTTAAGCAAAACCGTCTACAAGAGTGCTGGGAGTCATTAAATCAGGGGTTTGCACCGATTGCCAAACAATTTGAGATGGAATGGAAGCTAGTAGAGGCATGCAAGCGTAAGCGTATGGCCATTTTTGTATCGAAAGAAGATCATTGCCTAGTAGAATTGCTGTGGCAGTACAGTGCAGGATACTTACATGCGGATATTGCGATGGTTATCAGTAATCACTTGGATACGAAAGATATTGTAGAAGCGATGGGGATTCCTTTCTATCATATTCCTGTGACAAAGGACACGAAACAAGAAGCTGAGCAAAAGCAAATCGAGCTCATCAAAGGCAAGGTAGATATGATTGTATTAGCTCGTTATATGCAAATTTTATCGCCGACCTTCCTGCAGGATTTTCCATGCCAAATTATCAATATTCATCACTCCTTCCTACCAGCTTTCGTAGGAGCGAAGCCATATGAACGAGCGTATGAGCGTGGCGTTAAATTAATTGGTGCTACTGCACATTACGTAACGGAAGAACTGGATGCGGGCCCGATTATTGAGCAGGGAGTAGAACGTGTTACTCACCGTGATGATGTAGATGATCTGAAGCGTTTGGGTAAACAAATAGAGCGGACCGTGTTGGCCCGCGCTGTTCATTGGCATTTAGAAGATCGAGTTTTGGTTCATCAAAATAAAACCGTAGTTTTCCCATAAAGATCGGGCAATTCTTGCTGTAGAACGTGGTTGATATAGGAGATGACCTGCTGAGATTCAGGACCATGTAAAATAACATGACCGGAGTTTGGGAAGTATTGAACAGTGGTTTGCTTGCTCGTCACCTTTCGCTGTAGATACTCAGCGCTAACAGCTTGAACAGTATCATCTCTTTTCCCTTGAATAATGTAGTACGGGCATGTAACACGATGCATCATTAGCTTTGTTTCAGCTAAAAGCCTGCGGAACTGAAGCATGCTGGAAAGCGGAATACGGAACAGGCTAGCCAGGTATTTGTTGCTGTAGTTACTGAAGTCTTCTTTTAAATTAGAAAGGGATTGGGGAATGTCCCAATAGTAGTATGGTGTACACAGAGTAAACAAGAGTCGAACGGGGTAACGAGCGGCTAGATGGAAGGCGAGTAAGCCACCCATTGAAAAACCGATGATCACTGTGACATCTACGCGCATGTTAAGTCGGTGATAGGCCTGCTCGGCTGAATGTATCCATTGCTTGCGAGTAGAATGCTTCAAATGATAACGATCGGTCCCATGACCTTCTAATGTAGGGCATTCAACAGTATAGCCTTGACTACGCAAAAATTGAACGAGAGGTAACACATCATTAATTTTGCCTGCAAATCCATGTAAAACAAGGAAGCCAAGCGTGGTAGCCATTTGCAAGCTCCTTTCTAAATAAAAAAGGCGACCCAAGGGTTGCCTTTTTTTGCCTAGAATACAGGTATTCTTAGCTCTAACAAGCGCAACAGAAGAGATGCTTTTGCTTATGTGCAAAGCCAAGCTTACGATGTCTTGTTAGGTTATGCGAAATCAAACGAAAGTAACCGTGTTAGTTAGACGGCAACGGTTTTTAACTCGTTTGCCACTTGGAAGGAAGCGGCGGTGCAGGCTTTAATATCATCTGCTGTGAAGCCATCCGCTACTTCGATTAAAGTAAGGCCTTCTGAGGTTACGTCAAATACTGCACGATCAGTAATAATCCGGTTAACCACTTGTTTCCCGGTTAAAGGAAGCGTGCAGGCAGGAAGAATTTTGCTCTCTCCATGCTTATTTACATGCTCCATAATCACCACAATTTTTTTCGCACCGTGGACCAAATCCATGGCCCCGCCCATTCCTTTTACCATTTTCCCTGGAATCATCCAATTAGCTAAATCACCCTTCTCGGATACCTCCATCGCACCCAGAATGGCCAAATCAATATGCCCCCCGCGGATCATGCCAAAGGACTCAGCAGAGGAGAAATAGGAAGCACCAGAAGTGGCTGTAACGGTCTCTTTTCCAGCGTTGATCAAATCAGGGTCGATATCATCAGCATACGGATAAGGGCCGATGCCCAGCAACCCATTTTCTGATTGTAAAACTACGGTTTTACCCTCCGCAATATAGTTAGCCACCAGTGTAGGCATACCAATTCCCAAATTTACATAAAAACCATCCTCGATTTCCTGAGCGGCACGCATGGCCACTTGCTCGCGAGACAAGGTCATGGATAACTACCTCCTTATTTTAAACAGTGAGTAAGCGTATGATTAAACATTATTAATGTTTGAGGTTGTTCAATAATATTTTAATAATGTTATATCAGGCTTTCTGAACAGTGCGCCGTTCGATGCGTTTTTCAAAGGAAGGGGCTTTAATCAAGCGTTGTACGTATATGCTTGGAGTATGAATATAATCAGGGTCAAGTTCACCTGCCGCTACGATTTCTTCCACCTCAACAAGCGTGACTTTGCCAGCCGCCGCCATCATTGGATTAAAGTTACGTGCGGTTTTATGATAAATGAGATTACCGAGCGTATCTGCCTTCCAAGCTTTGATTAATGCAAAATCACCTGTAATCGCAGTTTCCATTAGGTATTCTTTATCATTAAAAATGCGAGTTTCACGCCCTTCGGCAATAGGTGTGCCGACACCAGCCGGCGTATAAAAAGCAGGAATGCCAGCCCCACCAGCACGAATTCTTTCCGCTAACGTACCTTGTGGCGTTAATTCTACCTCCAGTTCACCGGAGAGGAATTGCCGCTCAAATTCTTTGTTCTCCCCTACATAAGAGCTGACCATTTTCTTAATTTGCTTTTGCTGTAGCATGAGGCCAAGCCCCCAATCATCCACGCCGCAATTATTTGAAACCACGGTTAACCCCTTGACCCCTTTATTACGCAAGGCAATGATCAGATTTTCCGGAATACCGCAGAGTCCAAACCCACCTACTAATAACGTAGCCCCATCATGAATATCCGCAACCATGTCGTTATATGATTCATAAATCTTTGCCACGATGCACCTCTCCCTCCTGTTTAAAAAAAGCTATCACAGTTTTGTACGATCTGGGATGTGTGTAAGCGTTTTATAAGATGAATTTTATCAGACTATTCAAAAAGATAAAAGGGTAGAATACAACTTTGGCTACCTATCATATCTTTTCTTTTTAAGGTAAGATTACTAAGGATAGATAGAGAGTTTTGAAACGGAGGAAACCTGCATGATAAAAATGTTTGTAAGCGATTTGGATGGCACTTTACTAACAGATGAGAAAAAAATTGATCCGGCCGATCGTGAGGCATTGCTGTTTTTAGCTAAAAAGGGAATCCAAATTTGTATTGCCAGCGGTCGTATTGATAGAGATATTAAATGGGTCATTGAGGAGCTAGGTCATCAATGCCATCGTGTGAGCCAAAATGGTGGTTTTGTTATTACGCGAGAAGAGCAGTTACTGCATGCTTGCGATTTTGATCCAGAGATGGCTCGGAAATTGTGTGAGACAGGGCAGGAATTCGATGCAATAAGCTTGGTGAGTGTGGGCGATGATGTGTACCTGACTAAAAAAACAGCGTACAAGGAAATAGAAGAGGCTCATAAGGAACAAATTAAAGAGGAGCCAAACCTTATTAATATGTTCAGCGATCAGCTAAAACCAACTAAATTAACATATATCGGTGAAATGGAGACATTAAAGCAATTGCAGCAAAAGGTTCATGAGCTCTACCCTGAACAATTTGATTCATTTGTATCCTTTAGCGATTGTCTAGATTTAATGCCTTTACATGTTAGTAAAGGGGATGGTGTAAGCCGATTGATGAAAAACCTAGGTCTATCACCGGATGAAGTGGCTTGCATCGGGGATTCCTACAATGATCTGCCTATGTTTGAAGCAGTGACGCACAGCTTTGCCATGGGACATGCTGACGAGCCTATTAAAGAAAAAGCGGCTCATACAGTAAAGAGCGTGCGCGAGGCAGCAGAGTGGGTCGCTTTGCAAAACGGCTGGGAGTTGACACCTTCATATCCATCTAAATAGCAGGAATAATAAGACGCGGCTCTATATAGCACCTAGCTTATATCGACATGATACTAGTCAACAAAACGATCAACCAGATTCCATAAGTCTGCTTCTTCGCCAGTCCTTTGGTAATTGGTGGAATAATGGAAGAAGACGTAATTATGTAAATGATGGTAAATTTAATCAAAATGAAGGGAGGAAAGAAGAGAGTATTACAGAAATAGAAGATAGACGAGAAAAGCTATGTTTGGAAGATTTTCAATCCTTACCGCGTACGAATAGGTAACGAAATAACAAATAACAATAGATTTCCATAAACGGTAGATCGAAAAGGGGCTGTCAACTCAATGGATAGCCTTTTTTCCATTGGTCAAGCTTTCAGGTATAATAGTGAAAATCAGTTTATTTCACAAAGAGGTGACCTATGAATCGTCGAAAGGGGCTGGTGTACGTATGTATTCTACTATTGGCACTAGCTGTTCAATTTGTATTTTCTTCTCAACCGTATGGACAACAGGATATACGCGGACAATTAAAAAAATATCTCGACCTACATGATGTTCAAGAAAAAGTTGGAAATATTTCATTTCAATATGTAAACAAGGAGGTAAGCTTTGAAAATAATGGTGTAGAAGGAGTTTTAGAATTTTTCATTCGTAAAGGAGGCCATTTCTTTGGTTTTATGTTCATTGGAATCATGCTGTTCCAAGCCATTCGCTATTTCTCTTCCCCTGCTTATTCATTGCCATGGAGCTTGTTTTTAAGCCTGTTTTTAGGGGTGCTAGATGAATGGCATCAGTCCTTTACACCCGATCGCTCTGCACTCGTTACCGATGTTGTGCTTGATTTTTCGGGAGCCTTCATTGGCATAATATTTTTATTTGTCTATACAATTTTAAGAAAAAAACAAAAAAGTTTAAAAATGTTGTAACAGAATACTCACAGGTGTTAACATTTTACCGTAGGGTTGATGATAAAATTTAGAAAATCAACCATCATAAAGAGAGATAACACCACTATAGAATTAGGAAAAAGAAGGGAAGTCTGTTAAATGAAAGTACCTGTTGGTATTTCAAACCGTCATATTCACTTATCACAACAAGATCTGGATCAATTATTTGGACCTGGCTATGAACTTAAAAAGCTAAAAGATCTAAAACAAGTTGGTCAGTACGCAGCAGAAGAAACGGTTAACATTGTTGGGCCAAAAGGTAGAATTAATAAAGTGCGTGTATTGGGACCGGTACGTAAAGCGACCCAACTAGAAGTATCCCGCACGGACAGCTTTGTCTTGGGTGTAGAACCTCCAGTACGTGATTCTGGAGACATTAAGGGCAGCCCTGGCATCACTCTCGAAGGTCCTCACGGAACTGTTACCATTGATGAAGGTGTTATTATTGCATTCCGTCACATTCACTTCTCTGAAGAAGAAGCAAAAGAATTTGGCGTAAAAGACAAACAATTTGTTTCCGTTGAAGTTCCAGGAACTCGTTCCATTGTGTTTGAAAATGTATTGTGCCGTGTGCATAAGGATTTCCGTTTGGAATTGCACATTGATACGGACGAAGCCAATGCTGCTGGTCTTAAAAACAACATGGAATTAGAAGTTATTGTACCAGTTGATAATCGCGACACCTATTCTAAGTTTAAAGCACAGGAGAAAAAGCTAAGTCTTGTTCTTAACTGTGGTAGTTCCTCTGTTAAATATCAATTGTTCGAATTGCCTTCCCGTAAAGTAATCGATAAAGGCATTGTAGAAGAAGTAAAACGCGATGCTTATGAACAAGCTATTAAGGCTATCTTTGATAAATACAAGCAATATGATATCTCTATGGTATCTCATCGTGTCGTTCACGGTGGAGAGGATTTCAAGGAATCCGTGATTATTACGGACGACGTAAAACAAAAAATTGATGCATTGTCTCGATTTGCACCTCTTCATAACCCTATCAATCTACTAGGAATTGAATTGGCGCAAAAAATTCGTCCAGATGCGCTACACGTAGCCGTATTTGATACAGCTTTCCATCAAACAATGCCTCCAGTATCATATTTATACCCATTGCCATATGAGTACTACGAGAAATACGGCATTCGCAAATACGGCTTCCATGGAACGTCTCACCGTTATGTTGTTCAACGTGCTGAGCAATTAATGGGTACTCCAAAAGAAAAATTACGTCTAATTAGTTGCCATATTGGTAGCGGTGCAAGCATCACGGCTGTTCGCTATGGCCAATCCATTGATACATCTATGGGTATGACTCCACTAGCGGGTGTAATGATGGGTACTCGTAGCGGTAACATTGATCCAGGTATCTTGCCATACATCGCTGAAATCGAAAAAACAGATACAGCGGGTGCAATGGAAATTTTGAACAAAGAAAGCGGTGTGCTAGGTTTATCTGGCATCTCCAGCGACTTGCGTGACATTGAAAAAGCATCAGCAGAAGGTAATGAGCGTGCTAAATTAGCACTTGAATTATTCGCTCAACGCCTACATGACTTCATTGGTTTGTACTTGGCCCGCTTAAATGGCATCGACGGTATCATCTTTACAGCAGGTGTAGGCGAAAACAGTGAATTGGTTCGTCAATTGGTATGTAACGGACTAGAATACGCTGGTGTTATTCTTGATAAAGAAGCAAATCGCAACAACAAAGGAGAGGGCTTCATCAACAGTCCTTACTCTCCAGTTAAGATTATGGTAATCCCAACTAATGAAGAATTGGTGATGGCTACCGATGCTTACCAGCTTTTCCTAAATAAAACAGATATGGTACAAGTATAAAAGTGAAGAATGGGCTTTTCATTAAATCGTTTTGTCTGCTATACTTAGGAAATGAGCCTGTATGAAGTGAGGTTCTCGACACTTGGTGAAAAGATAAAAGGAGTGCAAAATGGATGGCAGTAGAAGTTGGAAGCATCATTGAAGGAAAAGTGACGGCAATTAAACCTTTTGGTATGTTTGTTGCTGTGGATGAAACGCAACAAGGACTAGTTCACATTTCCCAAGTTGCAAATGGTTTTGTAAAGGATATTAATGATCACTTTTCCGTTGGAGCTGCTGTGAAGGTTAAAGTACTCTCCATCGATGATGCGGGTAAGATCTCCCTTTCCGTTCGCGCAGCTTTACCAGCACCAGAACGCGAAGCTCGCGACGAACAAAAAGATCGTGGTGGAGAACGTGGCGGCTATCGTGGTGGGGGTAATCGTGGTGGAGACCGTAGCTTCAGTAAGCGTGACACTCCTAAGGACTCATTTGAGGACAAAATGAAAAAATGGTTGAAGCACAGCGAAGAAAACATAGCTACCATCAATAAAAAACAGAATAAGCGCGGATACTAATCGCAGCGATGTTATAAACAGAAAAGAGGGACTATCATAGTTCCTCTTTTCTTTTTCATGTGTAAGGATAGGATGCGGATATTTTCTGAGAACAGGTGGTAATAAAACATGCGAAGAGAACTTTTGCAAGATGTAACTGAGATCATGCAGATAACGGAAGAAGAACGAGCCATACCGGAAGTGGCTCTGTTTACGGTAACTTATCTAAGTGATAATCACCCTGTAAAAGCGCTTTTAGCTATTCCAGATGAGAAATTGATACCACATCAAAAGGTGGTAGAGCCCTTGCCAGCCCTTCTCTACTGTCGAGGTGGCTATAAAAAAATCGGAAGGGTTCAGCCATTACGAATTTCTCAAATGGCAGCTTTCGGTTATGTTATTGTTGCTCCTCACTATCGGGGAAATGAAGGCGCCCCTGGTAAAGACGAATTTGGCGGAGCAGAGCTGGAGGATGTGCATCAAGCTTATGGTTTACTTGCTAACATGCCTTTTGTAGATCGCAGCCGGATACATCTGTATGGCTTCTCCAGAGGGGCAATGATGGCACTGCGCGCTAGCATGATACCGAACCGTTTTGCGTCCGTGGTTGTTTGGAGCGGTGTAAGTGATATGCATCTTACGTATGCAGAACGGGAGGATTTGCGGCCCTTGCTGAAAAAAATGATGGGTGACCCAGATTCTGCTCCTGAAGCGTATGAGAGCCGTTCTCCAGTGAGAGAGGTCGAAAAAATCACCTGTCCCGTGTTAATCATTCATGGCAAAATCGATCAGAATGTTGGGGTAGAGCATGCGAATCGTTTGGCAAAAGCTCTAGTCCTACATCACAAGCCACATGAGCTTTGGCTGGTGGAAGATGCTTCCCATTTATTTACCGCGGAACAGATTGGGACATATACCAAAGCAATGTTTCAGTGGTTAGAGGGGATTACATTGGAAAGCTCTCAACAATTTTATAAATAGACAAGGAAAGACAATAACATATGTAAAAACGCAGTCCAGAAACATTTGGTTTAAAATATCGCTTTTTCCTCTTATGCCCATTCGTTATAATGAAAAGACAAAAGGATGATAACGGGTCCATATAGGTAACTAAAAAAGCGGGGAATTCATGTATGCAGCAAAATTTTTTTGAGCAGTACCAGCATAGTGATATTGATGAATTGGCAGATGTTATAGGTGAATTACTACAAAATCCAATTACCATTGAAGATTTGGATCATCGACTGATTGCTTATAGCTCTCACGGTGATAGTACCGATCCAGCACGTTGGTCTACGATTATGGGACGGCGTGTGCCAGAAACAGTATTGGCAAGGCTCTGGAAGGATGGCGTTTTTCAACAGCTCTTTTCGCAAAAGGACCCCGTACATATTCCTGAAAAGAAAGAGATTGGACTTGGAAAGCGGGTTGCAATTGCGATACGCAGAGGCAATGATATCTTGGGCTATATTTGGGCGCAGGAGGTAAATCGTGTCTTGACCTCCTGGGATGATGAAATTCTTCGTCAGGCTGCTAAGGAAGCGGTGCCTCGACTGCTGCAACGACAAGGAAAGCGCAAAGCCGAGCAGGATAGACAAAAAGAATTCCTCTGGGAGCTTTTGCTTGGTGGACATAGCGAGGAGACGAAGCTGCAACAGAAGGCGATTAATCTACACATGAAGATTGTTCCTCCATTGATGGTTTGTGCCATAGAGGTTCTGGAAGGCAAGGGCGAACAGCTATACCAATTGCTTTATCCTCTATTGATGCGAGATAAAATTTATAGCCTAACAGATGGTTCTCAGCTTATTTTGCTTATGCAGCACCCTGCAGGGCAAGCTGTTACAGAAGACGCGCTGGTTACTTATTCTGAGCAATTTTTAGGGGAATGTATGTCCAAGCTCACAGATAAGTTTGGAAAGGGAAAAGCCCATATTGGCTGTGGCCGTCCGGTTAGTTCCCTAATTGAAGGGCGTCAAAGCTATCAAGAGGCTTTGCAAATGAATGTGATCAAACGGCTGTTTCCTCAGGAGACAGAGCGGATACTGAGATTTCAACAACTGGGAATCTACCGTTTCTTGCCTCAGATGAAAAGCTGGAATAAAGAACAAGCCTACAGGAATGATCAGCTAGCTAAACTGCTTTATTATGATCAAGAAAACCAAACGAATTTAACCGAAACGTTGGAGGTCTTTCTCGATCATGTCGGAAAGGTTAACCGAACAGCGGCTCATCTGCATATCCATATTAATACGCTTAGCTATCGTTTAAAGCGCATTGAAGAAATCATGCAGATTGATTTAGATGATCCGAACCAGCGATATTCGCTCTATATTGATTTAAAGGTAATGAAGCTGGGATAGTTCTTTTGCGCATTTGTGAAAATTCACATACGAATGCTTTTTCTCTCAAAGGAATCTCTAATGCTCCCTTTATGAAAACGCTGTATTATTGAGAAGTGAAGAAGATCTTGTAAGTGAAAGAGAACTGAGCAGGGGCTATCAAGGGGAGGATTTAATAATGATTATCGGAATTCCTAAAGAGATTAAAAACAATGAGAACCGTGTAGCGATCACGCCTGCTGGAGTGACAGCATTGGTACAAAGCGGTCATCAAGTATTAGTTGAAACAAATGCAGGGCTAGGCAGTGGATTTATTGATACTGAATATCAAGCAGTGGGGGCTACTATCGTTCCAACAGCAGCAGATGCTTGGGCAGCTGATATGGTGATGAAAGTAAAAGAACCACTTGCTTCTGAATATAACTATTTCCGTGAAGGACAAATTTTATTTACTTACTTGCATTTGGCACCAGAACCAGAATTGACCAAGGCATTGGTTGATCAAAAAGTGATTGCAATTGCTTATGAAACCATCCAAATGCCAAATGGCTCACTTCCGTTGTTAATGCCGATGAGTGAAGTAGCAGGACGTATGTCTGTTCAGATCGGAGCCCAATTCCTTGAAAAACCATACGGCGGTAAAGGTGTACTTCTAGGAAGCGTTCCAGGCGTTCCAAAAGGTGAGGTTGTTATTGTCGGTGGTGGTATTGTAGGTACCAACGCTGCGAAAATGGCAGTAGGCTTAGGTGCAAATGTTACGATTTTAGACATTAGTGCTGATCGTCTTCGTCAATTAGATGACCTATTTGGTGGACGTGTTCACACATTGATTTCTAACAGCTTTAACATTGCTAACGCAGTGAAAAAAGCAGATTTGTTAGTAGGGGCAGTTCTAATTCCAGGTGCTCGTGCTCCACGTCTGGTAACAGAAGAAATGGTAAAAACAATGGCTCCAGGGTCTGTGATCGTTGACGTTGCAATTGACCAAGGCGGTTCTATTGAAACGATTGATCGCATCACTACACATGATAACCCAACCTATGAAAAGCATGGGGTTATCCATTACTCAGTAGCCAATATGCCAGGAGCAGTAGCTCGTACATCTACGCTTGCTCTAACAAATGTAACTGTTCCTTATGCTGTGCAAATTGCTAATAAAGGATATGTGGAAGCAATCCGTAGCAACCAACCTCTAGCAAAAGGTGTTAACGTTATTAATGGTCAAGTAACCTATAAAGCAGTTGCGGATACACACAATCTGCCATTTGTTTCTTTGGAAGATGCGTTACTAGTAGCAAGTAAATAAGAAGTTCCAGATTATAAAAATAATTCATTTGAAAAAGTGCCATACTTTTTGTTAAAAAAGGTATAGCACTTTTTCTTTTTTTGACTTTCTATCCAATGCCAAAGGTTTGTGGTATGCTCTTATATCGAGAACAGAATATGCGTTAGGAGTGAAGTGGCAACAATGTATAAGCACCTAAAAAAGTTTATCTTTAAAATGGATCCTGAATCGGCGCACGAGAATGCGATTAATGGACTACGAATGGCTGACAGCATTCCTTTAGGCAAAAAGGTATTAAACATGATGTATGGCTATGAAAATCCAATGCTCGCAAACAAAGTATGGGATATCGTTTTCCCTAATCCGGTAGGACTGGCGGCTGGGTTCGATAAAAATGCCGAGGTGTATATTCCGCTCGGTTTAATGGGATTCGGCCATGTAGAGGTCGGCACGTTAACTCCGCTAGCTCAACCAGGTAATGACAAGCCGCGTTGTTTTCGCTTAAAGGAAGATCAGGCGATTATCAACCGGATGGGTTTTAATAACCACGGTGTACAAGCAGCAGCGAAATCCTTGAGTCATTATCAGGATGCCTGCATGCCAGTTGGGGTAAACATTGGAAAAAATAAACTAACTCCTAATGATCAAGCAGCAAGCGACTATGAAAAATGCCTCGAAGCGCTATATCCCTATGGTCATTATTTTACGATTAATGTAAGCTCACCTAACACTCCTAACTTACGTGACTTGCAGGAAGTAGATAGTTTACGTCATCTTTTGCGGACAATCCGTAAGAAAGCGGATCAGCTAGAGAAATACGGTGCGAAGCGTAAACCAATCCTTTTAAAAGTAGCCCCAGACATGTCGGATGAGCATATGAGCGATGTTGTTCATGTTGCTTTAGAAGAGGGAATGGATGGTTTGATTGCTACCAACACTACTCTGTCTCGAGAGAGTGTTTCCGATCGCAGGCTGGCGAAGGAAGCAGGGGGACTGAGTGGTCCAATGCTATTGCCGCGTGCAACCGAATGCGTTCGTGATATTTATCAAGCAGTAGGCGACAAAATGCCTATCATCGGGGTAGGGGGTATCTTCACTGGTGATGATGCGTACCGCATGATGAGAGCAGGTGCGTCTATGACCCAGATTTATACGAGCATGATCTATGTGGGACCTGGTGCTGCCACAGAGATTAACAAGCGTTTGGTTCAGCTTATGAAGCGAGATGGATTTACTCATATTAGTGAAATTATTGGGATTGATCATAAATAAAGGTGCAATTCTGCTAAAAGGAGCTCTTTCGTTTTGAAAGACTCCTTTTTTATATGCCGATTTTTCTACACATTGTTCCAAAAATTTGCTTGGGATTTCCCAAAAACCAGATACAATATATGTGAGACGATACAATAAGAGAAATGATTATAGGGGGTTAGTGTAATGCGGATACTGATGGTAGGTGCGGGTGCAATTGGTGGATATTTTGGATGTCGTTTAGTGGAGAGTGGCAGAGATGTTACTTTTCTTGTACGTCAAAAACGTAAGGAACAACTAGAAAAGAGAGGTCTAGTTATTCAAAGCGTAAATGGCGATTCCACAGTCCAACCCGCCTTATTAGTAGCTGGAGAAGAAGCGACCCCTTTTGATGTCATTATGTTATCGCCAAAAGCATACCATCTGGAGGATGTAATCAATGATATTGCTCCCTATGTGGGTAAGGATACGATGATCATCCCGCTTTTAAATGGAATTGCTCATATGCAGCCATTACAGGAGCATTTTGGGGCAGAAAAGGTTTTGGGCGGATTGTGTTTTATAGAAACAACGCTAAGCGCTGACGGGGATATCGTTCAAACTAGTAAGGCTCACAGGCTAGTTTTTGGGGAATGGAATGGTGGCACGTCCGAGCGAGTAGAGCGATTATATGAGTATGTAAAAGCAGCGAATGCGAGCTTCGAATTATCCCATAACATTCAGCAGGAGGCTTGGCAAAAATATTTGTTTATTACGATGCTCTCAGGCATTACCACCTTGATGAACTCCGCAGTAGGACCCATTCGCGATTCTCCATTTGGAATCGAGCTAACGAAACAAGTAACAGAGGAATGTGTGAGAGTCATGACCGCGATCGGCGCACCTATCTCTGCTGACATGGCAGATCGTGTGATGGAGACTTTTAAGCAACAAGGCTATAAAATGAAATCCTCTATGCTGCGAGATATGGAAAAACGTCTGCCAATTGAAGGAGAGCATTTGCAGGGATACCTGCTACGTCTTGCCGAACAGCAGGGAACAGAAACACCAATGCTGCGAATTGTTTATAATAACGTAAGAATTTATGAACAAAAGCGTCAAAGCACATTCTAATGTTATAATAAGGGGCAGAAAAGGAGGGCTATGCTGATATGGAAGTTGTAAAAATTGCTCCCCGTGGTTATTGCTATGGCGTAGTGGATGCCATGGTACTGGCTATTAAAACGGCAAAAAATCAAAATGTGCCGCGCCCTATCTACATTTTGGGAATGATCGTGCATAATGCGCATGTGACAGAAGCCTTTGAACGTGAAGGAGTTATCACGTTGGATGGAGAAGATCGTCTAGCGCTTTTAGATAAAATTGATCACGGAACCGTTATCTTCACTGCTCATGGAGTATCGCCAGAGGTCCGCAAAAAGGCGAAGGAAAAAGGGCTGACGGTTGTGGATGCTACTTGTCCTGATGTAACGAAAACGCATGATCTCATTAAAGAGAAGGTGGAGGAAGGCTACCATATTCTCTATATTGGTAAAAAGGGACATCCTGAGCCAGAGGGCGCCATGGGGATAGCACCTGATCGTGTTCATTTGGTTCAAACGCTGGAAGATTTGCAAAACGTACAGATTACGACTGACAAATTGGTGGTCACAAACCAGACAACGATGAGCCAATGGGATGTCAGACACATTATGGAAGCTATTGTAAAGAAATACCCTTCGGTAGAGGTTCACAATGAAATATGCATGGCTACACAGGTTAGACAGGAAGCGGTAGCAAAACATGCTGGAAAAGCAGAGGTAACGATCGTTGTAGGTGACCCTCGAAGTAATAATTCCAATCGTTTAGCGCAGGTTTCAGAGGAGATTGCGGGGATTCCGAGTTATCGCATTTCAGATCTGTCAGAGCTTAATATTGAGTGGCTGAAGGGGAAAAAGAGTGTATCTGTTACCGCAGGTGCATCTACTCCGACACCATTAACAAGGGAAGTTATTGCTTTTCTTGAACAGTTTGATGAGCATGATCCTTCTACATGGGAAAAAGTACGGACAGTTAATTTCGATAAGCTATTACCTACCGTAAAAGAAGAGAAAAAAGAGTAAAAGTCAGCAACCTGATAGAATAACAGCTTCTTCGGTAACTCCGATTGAAGCTGTTCTTTATGTGGAAAGTAGAGGAGAAAACTGCATGAACAGCAAAAATAACCAGCATACTTTTACAAACGAAAGCGCTTCAAATGCTTACGTAGCCTTAGGTGGACTTTATATCTTTTTGTATTATGCTATGGGCGCTTACTCGCCTCTATTAACAGAGTACTTTAAATCCATTCATTTAACTGGCGTTGAAATTGGTACTCTTAGTTCGATCACTCCTGTAGTATCCTTGCTGTTACAGCCCATTTGGGGAATGATTTGTGATCGCTTTCAGGTTCGGAAAAAGGCGCTGATTCTAGCACTTATCGTTGCAGCCTGTGTTTCATTTTTGTTTACCTTTATTCATTCGTATGCATGGGTGTTTTTTACCATTGCGCTCTGGTCTGTTTTTCAATGCGCGGCTATCCCGATTTCAGATAGCTTAACACTTAGCTATGTGAGCAAGCGCTCCATGCATTTTGGCAGTATTCGTTTATGGGGAGCGATTGGATTTGCTATTGCCGCTTTTCTTACTGCCTTGGCTGTTCAGCAGTGGGGGCCATCTGCTATTTTTTACAGCACAGGATTTGCTTATTTTATCGCTGTACTCTTTTTGATCAGAATTCCCGATGAGCGAATTGAGCGAAAGGCGATCACGCGTAATAGCTTTAAAGAAGCCGGGACGCTTTTTAAAGGTCCACGCTTTATCCTCTTTCTCGTCTCTACATTTTTCGTATTTGGTCCAATGACTGCTCATAATACCTGGTTTAATCTATACTATCAGCATATCGGCGGAGAGATTGCCACATTAGGACTTGCTTTTTTACTGTTTGCAGGTAGTGAAGTACCTTGTATGAAGCTGGCATCAAGCCTTGTCAAAAAAATAGGTCTGGAGCAAACTCTCTTATTTGCTTGCCTTGTCTCTGGTGCCAGGTGGTTTTTCTACGGATCAGCTCCTAGTACGACAATTGTCTTAAGCTTATTTTTCCTACAAGGATTATCTGTTGGGCTATTCCTCGCTACGGCTGCTCAATATGTACGGGATAATACACCGCTTGCCTTGCAGGTAACAGCTCTAGCCCTATTTGCTTCATTTGGACAGGGATTAGGCTCCATGGTTGCTAACTACACAGCAGGCTGGGTTATGGAATACTACGGTATTTTGCGTACGTATACATTCTTTGGGATTTCTACCTTACTCGGAATCATCCCTTTATTGCTCATCTGTTATGGTCCTTGGAAGCGCCGTTCAGAAGAGATTGCTGCAAAATAAGATACAAGGTTAGAATCGGAAACAATATAAGTGCAAACCGACTGAAAGGCGCATGTTAGAAGGTCTTTCAGTCGGTTTTTTTATGCTCTACAAGTAAAGAGAAAAAATTATTTCAAAAAAATAGAAAGAGATTCAATTTTTTACGTTATACCTTATGACAAGCAAAAGGAATAAGCTGCGCAGCATTCTTTTTGAATGGGAGGATAGACATACATGCAGGACGATCACGAGCTGATTGAGCGAGTCTTGCAGGGGGACAAGGAAGCCTACACACAGATATTTGATCGATATAAAGCAAGAATCTATACCTTTCTGTATCGGATGGTAGGCCACCCTCAGGATGCACAGGATTTGACTCAAGAAGTATTTATCAAAACATACTACCAAATACATAGCTATAAACCGCAGCACAGCTTCTCAGCTTGGTTGTATCGGATTGCAGCCAACCACTACTTACAGTAATTGACAATCGCCAGAGCTGTGATTTATACTCGCCTTACAGAATGAAAATTCATTCCGCAAAGGAGCACAGGATGTGTCGGAATCTAAACGCGATTTAATAATGAAAGCTGCACTAATTCTTTTTGAGGAACGAGGCTTTGATGGGACAACAGTTCCAATGATTGTCGAGAAAGCGGGAGTCGGTGCCGGTACTCTTTATCGGTATTTCGAAAATAAGGAGTCGCTCGTCAATACCTTGTTTCAAGAATGTGTAATGGATTTGCTAGAGACGGTGAAAAAAGGATATCCTCATTCTTCTGAAGATGTATATGAGCAATTTCAACACATATCCAATCAGGTGATTAGCTATTTATTGAACAACATGTATGCATTATTGTTTCTTGATTCACATGCGAATAGGCATTATCTGGACGAGGCTAGCCGCCAATCCTACAATTTGCTACGGGATTTCTTTATTGACTTTATTCATCAGGGCCAACAAAAGAACATCATTCGCCCGCTACCTGCTGAAGCATTGCTTACGATCGTTGACGGCGCCTTTATCGCTTTAAATAAGGCAATTCGATTTTGTGAAATCAAGAATCCATCAGAATTAATTGCAGGTGTACAAGAAGCATGCTGGGATGCGGTCAGAATTCATTAATTCAGACCCCCCTTATCAAAACGGAATGAATATTCATTCCGATCCCAAGTCAGTTTTCACAATCTAACAGATTTAAAATATAGGAGTGATAAGAACATGAATGCTACCGTACAAAAAAGGTTTTGGATTCTACTCATACTCTCCCTCTCGATGATCGTGATGACGGCATGCAGTAAAGATAAGGAAGCACTTGTTCAACCGCAGGAGGCGAAAATAGTTGTAGCAGAGGCTATTAAAGCGAAAACATTTAAAGAGATGAGTGAGCTTTCCGGAACGCTTGCTCCCAAGGAAGAAACAACGTTATCTTTCGAAGTAGCAGGAGAGATCAAGTCTTTACCATTCAAAGAAGGAGATCAAGTAAAAAAAGGGGACATTTTGGCCCAGCTTGATTCCACAGATTACTCTCTCCAGCTAGCTTTGGCCGAGGCTCATGTATATGGTGCGAATGCTAATTTGGCTAAAGTAAAAAACGGCTTCAGAGAACAAGAGGTTCAGCAAGCAAAAGTAGCAGTTGATGCAAAGAAAATCTTGCTGGAAAAGGCACAAAAAGATTACATACGCATGGAGCAACTTTATAAGAGTGGTGCGATCCCTCAAACTGAGCTTGAAAATGTCAAAAACGCACTTGAACTTGCTAAAAAAGACTTTGCCTCGGCTCAGCAATCCTATTCGCTTGTAGTGGCAGGGGCCCGGGCGGAAGATATAAGCTCGACTCAAGCGAGCTATCAGGGCGCTGTTGTTGGTCGAAATCAGGCCGCAGCCACTCTAGCAAAAACACAGATAAAAGCTCCGATTAATGGAACAGTACTATCAAAATTAGTGGATGTGGGGCAACTGGCGAGTCCGGGCGTTCCTGTTTACCGTATCGGCAATATTACCCAGCTGAAAACAGTTTTACCCGTGCCTGACAGGGATATATCCGCTTGGAATGTAGGAGATACAGTTGAATTTACCCTGTATGAGCAAAAACGAACAGGAAAGGTCTCAAAAATCTATCCGGCCACCAATGAGCAGACAGGTACGATCAGCGTAGAAGTTGTGATTGATAATGCAAAGCATGACTGGTTTCCCGGACAAGTAGTGAGTGCGAAGCGGGCCTTGTCACAAAAAGAAGGGATTTTTGTGCAGGTAGAAGCTGTTTTTAGCCGAGGGTCCGGTCCTTTTGTCTATGTGATAAAAGATGGTAAAGCAAGGAAGACGCCTGTAGCCATTGGACAGTACGTTGATAACTTTCTGGAAATTACATCAGGGCTTCAAGCAGGAGATATGCTGATTACGAAAGGTGCTGACAGATTGCTCGACGGTGACATTATTGCCGTGGGAGGGGGCAAACAGCATGATTGAATATTTCATCAAAAAGCGAAAAATAACGCTTGTCTTCTTTACGATGGTGGTGCTGATCGGGATATTCATGTCTCTCTCACTTCCTAAGCAGGAATCACCAGACACCATTGTCAGTATGGCTACGGTCACGACCATTTATCCAGGGGCAACTCCAGAAAAAATGGAACAAACCGTAACGAAGAAATTGGAAGAAAAGATCAATGAGGTTCAGGGCATCAAATCAATTAGTTCCGAATCCCGTTCTGGGATATCCCTTATTACCGTTCGGTCAGAGAGTAAAGTCGAACCGAAAAAAGTATTTGAAGAGCTGCGGAAAAAAGTGAAGGATGCTGAGGCTGATTTACCTGAGGAAGCAGAGCAACCAATCATTAATGATGATATGAGTCGTACGTTTATCCAGACCTTTCAAATTACGGCTGAGTCATTTGAGGAAATCCTTCAGCTACGCGATACACTTGATCTTTGGAAGGACCAGCTTCGTACCATACCTGGTGTTTCAGATGTCTCTATACTCGGGTTGCCAAAACAGGAACTAAAAATATATGTAAATGCCCAAAGATTGCAACAATACCAAATTTCCTGGCCGCAGGTAATGAATGCTGTTCGAACGAAAAACGAAACGACGCCACTTGGGGACGTTAACATTGACACCCGTAAATATCAGCTTACCTTGCCTGTTAGCTACAAGACTGACACATTCAACAAAGTAATTGTAACCCGTACAAAAGAGGGAGTGCCTGTTTATCTTCAGGATATCGCGACGATTTCAGACAGTACCAAAAGACTTGAATATCGAACCTATTATAACGGGAAGCCTGCTGTGACGGTCAGCATAAATGCCGAATTGGGAAGCGATGTTCCAGGTGTTCAGAAAGCCATTGATCAAAAGCTGGAAACGTTAGAAAAGAACCTTCCTTCGTGGGCAAAAAAAGAACCTGTTTTTTCCCAGGTGGATCGAATTGATGAGCTTTTCTCCGGACTGTTTCACGAGATGCTGATTGCCATTGTGGCCGTTCTTTTCATATGCACGCTAGGCTTGAACCTGACGACATCCATGATGGTGGCATTGGCGATTCCAATCTCATTGGCAGCAGGGATGGCTGTCCTTCCTTTCTTTGGAATTACACTCAATCAGATGACGATCTTCGGGCTCATCATTGTACTGGGTATTCTAGTGGATGACGCAGTAGTGGTGAACGACAATATCGAGAGAAGGCTGTCTGTACTGGGGGAAGACGCGTATACGGCTGCAGTACTCGGGACCAAAGAGGTCTCGGTTTCGATTATCACAGCTACTCTCGCTACGGTTTCGGCGTTTGGGCCGATCATTTTTCTTCCTGGAGATGCGGGGCACTTTATCTTTCCCGTTCCGGTGATTATCATCTTTACGATGCTAGCCTCCATGCTCATGTCACTTACGATAGTTCCTATTTTTAGAGAATGGAACCAGAGACGGAACAAAAAACAGACAAACTACCAGAAGCCAGCCGGTCTATTAGGCAAACAAATCAATTCCTTGATTCATTGGTATGGGGATCGCGTAATGCCGATTATGCTGAAGAATCCATTAAAAACAGGAGTAACTGGGGTATTGATAGCAACCGTGTTTTATGGACTGATTACATTTATACCCGTTCAGCTTTTTCCAGATGATGACAGACCACAGATGGTTGTCAACATTAGCACGCCTGTTGGCAGTAATTTGCAGGAAACAGATCGAATTGTTCAGGGCGTTACAGAGTGGATTCAGAAGCAGCCGCATATTGAAAAGGTCTCTGCTTTCGTAGGTGGGAATGGGCCACAGATGATTCCGAGTGCGCCACCTGTCGGATCAGGAGAAAATACGGCACAATTGGTGATTGCATTTGATAATAAGCAGATGGATTCAAGAAAAATCCTGGAGCCGTGGATGGCACAGTTTAAACAGATGTACCCAGAAGCAAATATTATTCCCTATAGTGTAAAGGCAGCGATGTATACAGGAAGTCCTGTAGCCATTCGGGTGTATGGAGACGATTTGCATCAGCTGTATGCCATTTCGGAGCAAATAAAACAACTGATTGCCGAGACGAAGGGAACCTATAATATAAACGATACTCTGGGTAACGAGCAATATTCCCTGCAATTCAATGTGAATCAGGGAAACATGGATAAGAAGCTGATCAGTGAAGCTGACTTAACACGGACATTACGTCTGATTAGCCAAGGAATTCCTATAGGGCAATTTGATAATGGGAAAAATTTAGTTGATATCACTCTGCTTGCGGATCAGTCGGGAATGACGACTCAGCAAGTCTTTCAACAGCTCACGGTTCCCAACGTTCAGGGGCAGCTCATTCCTGTCTCTCAGATAGCGGAAATGAAGCCAACCTTATCATTACAGAATATACCTCGCTACAATTTATCACGCAGTGTCACGATTACTAGTGATGTAGGGGATCGGACGGCCGATGATGTGATGAGAGAATTGAAAGAGAAGATGGAGAAGCTAGAATTACCGGCTGAGTATGCATGGAATGTAACTGGTGAAACAGAAGAGGAAACCGATATTTTACTTGATTTAGGAATGCTGGCGGTTATAGCCGTTTTCCTCATTTTTCTCTTGATTGTCATACAGTTCAATTCGTTATCCATTCCTATTTTAGTTATGAGTACGGTTTATCTGGCGATTTCTGGCAGCTTAATCGGGTTATTCATCACAAGAACACCAATCGGATTTATGACAGTGGCGGGCTTTATCTCCTTGTCTGGGATTGTTGTGCGAAATGGGATTGTCTTGATTGAGTTTATCGAGGAGGCGAGACATTCTGGTGTTGAGCTGAAGGAAGCGGTTATTGGAGCTGGTAAAGCCCGATTGAGACCGATCCTGTTAACATCTCTGGCAGCGATAGCAGGGCTTACACCAATGGCGATTACGGGCAGCGTAATGTTCAAGCCGCTCTCGATTACCATCATTTCTGGTTTATTGTTTTCTATGCTGTTAACACTGATTGTGGTTCCATCTCTGTATACGGTTCTTGCAATTGGCAAGCAAAGGAAAATGGCAAGAAAGCAGGCTCGGGAACAGATAAATAGCCAACAGGTTGAAAAGTCATTGTAAGTCAAGGCTTCCTCAGGGGTCATAAAAAAGTAAAAAGGAATGGATAGCGAGTCAAATGATTTACGACTGTTATCCATTCTTTTTACGTGTCTTAAAAAGTCTGCGGTAAGCTTTTCGTTGTTGATTAATGGTTATATGGGAATTGAGTTGAATATCCGCTAAATTGCTGATGAGCTTGTGTTACCTTTTGCTGATCTGCTGCTTCAAGCTTATACCAGCCCTTTTGAAACATACAATTATATAATTCACGGGCTGACTGATGAGTTTCCGTTAATAATTGCATATAGGTTTCATGTAATTGCTGATGACTTGCTTCGCGTACCGCATCATTTAAGCTATCAGTTAAATATTTGCAGGTGCTAAGCGCATCATTGATATAATCGCGATCGTTCATTTCAGGGCCTTTGACCTGTGGCAATTGATTGGATTGCGGATTCGCAATTTGTTTGTTTTGCATGAGGACGACTCCCTCCCTTTCCTGGAGATTATTGCATCTGTGGCAACGTTTTGGTGACGTTTGTATTGTCGATAGTAAGGTGTGTTAAGAGTTGTTCATAATGCATTTGGTGCATGTAGCCCGTTTTGTTTAACAAATCTTTAATCTGAGGGTCCTGTACCTGCTGTGCGAAGAAATGAAGCTTCTTAAAGGCGTTTAACTCCCATGACATGGCATCCTTGAGGTAAGATAAATCCTTGCCCGTAATGATTGTAGGCGGGGTCGGGAATGGAATTTGTTGATTTTGTTCGTTAGCTAACTTAGAAGAGATGGTTTGCAAAGTGGAAAGCCTCCTTTCAAATTTAGACAGTTTACAAGGATAGCTTTTGTTTGGACATAAGGTTTCATACGAGACAAAAAAGCCCTTTCCAAAGCCAAATCGGCCTGTTAGGAAAGGGCTATGATGTATGTATTTTCATGCCTGATAGAGAGCATGTTTACTTTGAGTTGTCGTTTGTAGCTTGGATGAATTGCAAAGCGATTATTTCAAAGTCGATGCTGGCTGGAGCGATGAATAAGTAGTATTCTAGCTCTTCCTGCAATTGATGCTGTAGCTCAATTAACTGAGAACGTAAATCTTCTCCAAGCTTTGCTTGTACAGATAATGCTACCTGAAGCCGAGGCATAGCTTGAAATGTATAATCCACTTTGTGCACTTTCACGACAGTGCTATTTCGAAAGCAGGCCTGCTGTACCAGTTTGCGCAGTACCTGTTCATGAATTTGAATCCTGCCTTGGGAAAAGGACGGCTGAACAACAGTGGTTTCACCCATGTGTTTTTTAGAGGCAAAGATTTGCCATGCTGAATCAACAATCCGTTTAAATAAATCCTTCTCCACTTCTACGCGTGGAATAGGAATTACGTGCTGGCCCATTGTTTCACGAACATAGCGGGCTGCTTCAATCTCTTTTTCAGGCTTAATCGCTTCTATTGGGATAAATTCCGTTACTTCCGGCAAATCGAGCGCAGTGATAATCTTTCCAATCATCCGTTTTGAGGTGCCTAAAATTAAAATCTTCTCGATAGGAAGCTTGTGCAGAACGCGCTGTACTTCATCCACATGATCTGAAAAATGAAAGATAGCGCGTTTTACTGCACGAATTTTTGTCTTTTCGTATTTAGCTGAGTAGCCTGCAACCTTACGACCTTCATAGATAAGAATTCCATCATCAATGATGGCATCAATGTGACGTGAGTGAGCGAGACTTAATGCACTGGTGCTTTTACCTGTACCACTAGGGCCATAGAGAGCATATACTTGCACAAACTTCCCTCCTCCACTTTTTTATTCAGTATAGCATGGATTAATCAAGCGCAGGGAGAAAAGCGGGGTACCGTATAGAAGCACATTGAGATTGCTAATAGAAGTCTGAGCCTGACTTTTTTACCGGTAAGGCGCCCCTAGCTCTCGTGCTCGCTCAGTAGCTCGCAGAATCGCTTCTGTTATGGCTTGTTTAAAGCCGTGCGACTGCAATACCTCTAGGCCTGCTTGTGTAGTTCCGCCTGGACTAGTTACTTTTTTACGCAGGACCGCTGGCTCTTCCTTGGTCGCGATCAACATCTGAGCGGCGCCAAGCAGTGTTTGTACGGTTAGCTCCCGGGATATCTCTTGGGAAAGACCTGCCTTTTGTCCAGCATCCTCCATGGCTTCCACAAGATAATAAATATAAGCAGGCCCACTCCCAGATAAGCCAGTGATAATATCTAATTCTTGTTCGATAACGATACATACATGACCGATTGATTGAAATAAACATTCAGCTATAGCCAAATGCTGCTCAGACGCATATCTACCAGCAGCCATTCCAGTTGCGGATAAACCTACGGCTGAAGATGTGTTTGGCATCGCACGAATGATTGGACATTCGACGCCAAGCCATTCCTGAATAGAGGAAGTAGGGACTCCGGCGATGACAGAGATAATCAAATGATCAGGGGTTACGTACTCGCGCAGGGTCTGGCATGCTGAGGCGACGTCCTTTGGTTTCATTCCCAAAATGATAACTTGAGACTGTAGAAGCATAGTTGATAAATCACGAGTTGGGATCACTCCGTACTGTTCTTGTAGCTCACGGAGCCTAGCATCATCTGAATGATTAGTCACATAGATGCTATTTGCAGGTAGTAAATGTTTAGCTGTGATACCTTTTACAATGGCTTCTACGATGGAACCTGCTCCCATAAAACCTACGTGAAGTTGTTGGCATATCTGGTTAGCTTGATGATCGTTCATGAGAGAGATCTCCTTTCGTAACTAAAGATTACCTTGTTTGTCCGTTTCCTAAGACACGGTATTTAATGGAAGTCAATGCTGTTAGACCCATAGGACCACGAGCATGCAATTTTTGTGTGCTAATTCCAATTTCAGCTCCAAAGCCAAATTCTCCACCATCTGTAAAACGTGTAGAAGCATTATGATAAACAACAGCAGCATCTACGGCTTGCAAGAAGCGTTCTGCTTGCGTTTGATCCTCAGTCAAAATTGATTCCGAGTGCTTAGTTCCATAAGTAGCGATATGTTCCAAGGCCTCATCTATATTCGTAACCGTTTTAACAGCAAGAATGGTGTCTAGAAATTCAGCATGCCAATCCGGTTCGGTAGCTAAAACGAAGCGATCGCGTAGCTCTGGGTGGGAAGCCATTGTTTTTTCGCATACGCGAAGCTCTACTCCTGCATCTAGCAGGGATGTCAAAAGAGCTGCGGATTGATCATGCCCAAAATCTTGATGGATGAGTAGGGACTCAAGAGCATTGCATACAGCAGGACGGCTTAGCTTGGCATTTTGTACGATAGCTTGGGCCATAGCCGAATCAGCGGATTGATCAATGAAGATATGGCAATTACCTACTCCGGTCTCAATAACAGGCACAATGGAGTTTTTCACAACACGATTGATTAGTGATGCTCCTCCACGCGGGATGATCACGTCGATAATTCCATGGAGGCTGCACATCACGTCTACCGCTGCCCGATCGGTCGTAGCAAGATACTGAACCGCTTCATGTGGCAGCCCTAGGTTTTGAAGGGCGGTTTGAATACTTTTTACCAAAGCTAGGTTAGAACGAGTGGTCGAGGCACTACCGCGCAGTACAACAGCATTTCCTGTTTTTAGTGAAATGGCGGCCGCATCTACTGTAACATTTGGGCGTGCTTCATATATCATACCAACTACCCCTAGTGGTACACGCACGGAACGAATAGCCAAGCCGTCCTTTTGAACCCACTCCGCAGTTGTTTCGCCAATAGGATCAGCAAGAGCAGCTAAATCCTCTAAGCTATCAGCTAAGGCAGTAATTCGTTCGGGTGTTAGACTAAGGCGATCAATTAAGCTCGTAAGCTGTCCACTTTCAATTGCCTTTTCAACATCCTGTTTATTTTCAGCTAAAATATAAGCTTGATCAGCTAAAAGCTGTTCTTTTATAGCGCGTAATGCAGCGTTCTTTTGTTCGCTGGTCAAAAGTGCTAATTTTCGTGAGGCTGCTTGAGCTAATTTTGCCTGCTTCGTAACTTGTTCAATCACCTGATTGGAGGCTGCTTTCGTTTGTTGGTTTCCTTCTCTCATTTTTCCCGCTCCTTTTTCTTGCTTATTTTTGTATGAGATGAGGCAGAGACACCCATTGATCTCGATGAATAGCTTCTGTAAAAGGTTTTTCCCTCTGCGGTTCACTGATGATTTGGCGCAGCAGTTCACTATCATAGCGGCAGACACCTCGACCAATTAAACCAGTAGGAGCATAAACTTCAACAACATCCCCCTGCGAAAAATCACCCTCCACACTGGTAATTCCTGCTGGCAGCAGACTGCTCTTGCGTTGCTGGATTGCTTCTTGGGCCCCAGCATCTACATGCAAGCGACCGGCGATAGCGGAATGCAGGGCAATCCACTGCTTTTGTGTAGAAACACTCTCGCGCTTTTCAGCAGCATGAGTAGTAGAGGTGTCCGAATTTATTCCGCCAAAATCTCCAATATAGGTTCCTTCTCCTGTCCCATTAATGACATGTAATAAACTATCCTTGGAGGATAACCGGCCGATAAAGGTACGCGTGCCTACCTTTAAGGCAGTTTCAGCAGCAATTACCTTGGATTGCATTCCTCCAGTACCAAGAGATGAACCTGAACCCCCAGCTACTGCTTTGATTTCATCTGTAATGGTAGCGACCTTGTCGAACCGCTTTGCGTCAGGATTATTTCTTGGGTCTTTATTATAAATACCATCTGTATCAGTCAAAATGATGTAGATGTCAGCATGCAGCATACCAGCCACTAATGAACCTAACATATCGTTATCGCCGAACGTTAACTCTGCAACAGAGACAGTATCGTTTTCGTTAATGATAGGAGTGATGTTGCGGGAAAGGAGTAGGGACATCGTTTGAAACGCATGACGGTATCGTTCCTGATTAGAGAAGTCACTGCGAGTCAACAGAATCTGTGCGATATGATAGTTATAGGCAGCAAACAAAGCTGAGTAATGCTCCATCAAAATACTTTGTCCGATGGCTGCTGCGGCTTGTTTAGCTACGATGGTTCGCGGTCGTTGTTCATAGCCTAGCAGGCAATATCCACTTGCTACAGCTCCCGAACTCACGAGTACGACCTCGTGTCCTTCATCACGCAGAGCTGCAATGGCATCTACCAAGAGACTCATTTTTTGCTGGTCGCAGCCGCCTTGCTTTTTTGCTAAGGAACTGCTTCCTACTTTCACCACAATGCGCATTTTTCCAGTCTGATTCATGTTGATCTGCTCTCCTTTTTCATCTCTAACAAACAAAAAAACCTTCCATCCTTAGAAAAACATAAGGACGAAAGGTTTGCTTTCGCGGTACCACCTTAATTAAATGCCGAACCAACCCTTACATGGATCGACATCTATCTTTACACTTAAGAAAGCCATAAATGGCCGATAAGCGCTTTCCTTGATAACAGGGGAAAGAATCCTGTCTAGGTCATCCCTAGCCGCTCTGGGATGGGTTCAAGCTGTTTCATGCACGCGATCTTCCAGCCAATGGATCGCGTTCTCTGGAGCAGAAAGGGGGCTTTACTATTTCCCTTCAAAGCGATGAAGTATGATTATTTACATCATTATGATGGGGAGGACGGGAAAATGTCAAGGGACGTTACTGGAAATTTTCCTGTCCATAGATACCAGAGCGTTTTGTTATTTCGTACCGTTTGGATTCCTGATCCCGTCCTAAGTGATACCTCACAAGCGAGTTAGAGGATGCGACAGTAGGTGAAATTCCAGAAACCTCCACAATCAAACCGCTATTTTCAACGGAGATCTTCATATTCTGAGTAGAGATAAATACAGGATAGCGTTTTGTCGAAGTAGACAAATAAACATGTCCATCAACGATTTTTGTATCCAAATGATCGTACAAGGCAACAGCTAATGGTCTGCTCCAATACTGCTGAAAGAAAGCGAGAATCCCATCTCTGGTATGATAAGGCTTTGGAAGCTGTCGATAAATGAGTCCATCTTCTTTAATCTCTTTGCCATCAGGAAGGGTAGCAGCAGCATATTCTAAATCATTAATGACCTGTTCGGCTTTTTGTAAGAATACCGACACATCATTGAGATTTGTTTCCATATGAGCCATTGCTGTCGTTTGCCATTTAGCCTGTTCCTTTTTGGTACTGGCTGTTTTTATTTGATCTGATTTTTCAGCAGTTGTAGCAGAATCGTCCTTGGATTTATTGGTAGCACCTTGTGATTTAACTGTTTTCTCTGCCTTTTGACTCTGTTCCTTTTCACTGGTATTTTTTGATTGCTCTGGAGGTTTACCACCTTTGCATCCCGTTGCACTAGTTATAAGGAGAGCTATTATCAACGGAATATACCAATTTTTGTGCATAAAAAATCACCTCGTTTCTCCTTTTCTGCTAGCTTTTGAGTAGGAAGGCGATTTCAAACCCGTTAGATTTTACTAAAAAAGGGCATGGAGAAAGGAGGAGATGGTTATGATAAGACAATATTGAAGCGAGAAAAGGGAAAAAAGAACGACGAGGGGTTGTTTGTTGGCTGTTTTCCCACTATCATAAAAGGGATAAGCATTCGAAAATAGGGGGAAGCCCCGGTTTATTTGAGGTGGTAATAACGCATGTTCGGATTTGGAAATAAACAAAGAAAATTAATGACGTATGACGTATTGCTTGTAAAAACAAAAGATGGCAGAGGCCGTGACTTTTTCCAAGTCGCTTTTCACAGCTCTCAGGCCGCTGATATTATGAGTATGATTATGAAACTGGAGAAATCGAAATACAATTCAACAGAATATCTAGGTGAGCTTGGTGATTTTAAGATTATTACGCATTATGAAGGGGTAGAAAGCATTAACATACATGACACTGTAGACCCTGATTCGACACCTATTCAAATTCAAGATTTCGCAAATATGATGCTCCGTCGTTTTGAAATGCTTCAAGAGGCTGGCAAGCTGGAAGAAACAGAGGAGTTAGCTTTCTTTATGGGCGAATTAACTATGCTGCGCGATGAATCCTTTACATCATTATAGAATCTAACCAAATAGTGATGAAATTCAGAAAATAGGATTGCAAGGTATGGTTATTTGGTTTACAATGAATCTGAACAAGGACTTTTTTGGTAGTAAATGTCAACATTCCACAGAATCGAAAAAATAAGGCGATTTTTGTGGAATGTTTTTATAGGCAGATAATGAATGAGCATTCATTCAAGACGCAAAACGACACCAAATCTGCCTACCTGCTAAAATCAAGCCATGATACAGGCATATGAAGGAGGAGACTTCATGGAACGCAAAATTAACAAAGCTGCGGTCTTGGGATCAGGGGTCATGGGAGCTGGTATTGCAGCCCATTTGGCTAACGTAGGTATCCCTACTTATCTGCTGGATATCGTACCGCGTGAACTGACGGAGGAAGAGAGCAAAAAGGGATTGACGCTGGATCATCCAGCCGTTCGTAATCGTATTGCACAAGCGGGTCGTGATCGACTGCTAAAAGAAAAGCCGGCGCCTCTGTATGATAAAGATTCCATCTCCCTCATCACAGTAGGCAATTTGGAGGATGATCTAGACAAACTAAGAGAAGTGGATTGGATCATCGAGGTTGTTGTCGAGAATGTAGATGTGAAAAAGCAGGTCTTTGCTAAAATAGAAGCTTATCGCAAACCTGGCGCGATTGTGTCCTCTAATACCTCGGGTGTTTCCATCAATGAAATGTGTCAGGATTGTTCAGAAGAGTTCAAAAAATCCTTCCTGGGAACTCACTTTTTTAATCCCCCTCGTTACTTAAAGCTCTTAGAAATTATCCCAGGTGAGCATACTGATCCAGCCTTAGTTGAATTTATGATGCATTTTGGAGAATTTGTACTCGGAAAAGGAACTGTTCTTTGTAAAGATACACCTAACTTTATCGCCAACCGCGTAGGTACATATGGTCTGCAAGTGTCCATTCAGGAAATGCTGCGTCTTGAGCTAGGAGCAGATGAAGTAGATGCTCTTACAGGTCCAGTAATTGGTCGTCCAAAAAGTGCGACGTTCCGAACCTTGGACGTAGTGGGTTTGGATACGTATGTGCACGTTGCAAAAAATGTTCGCGATAAAGCTACAGACGAAGCTGAAAAAGCCATGTTTGAAATTCCTGAGATCCTTACCAAGATGGTGGAAAATCGCTGGTTAGGCCAAAAAGCAGGTCAGGGCTTCTTTAAGCAGGAGAAAACAGCAGCAGGAAAAGAGATCTTAGTCTTGGATACGAAGACGTTGGAATATAAGCCAAGGGTAAAAGCGAAGTTTGCTTCATTGGAGGCTGCTAAGCAAGCCAAAACATTGCCACAAAAATTGCAGGCAATTGTGTATGGAAAAGATAAAGGCAGTGAATTTTTATGGAACGTATTGAAAAAGACAATGCTGTATGCAGCCGCAAAAGTACCAGAGATTGCAGATGACATTGTTTCAGTAGATAAAGCAATGAGATGGGGTTTTGGTTGGGAGCTAGGCCCCTTCGAAACCTGGGATGCCATAGGTCTTGAGAAATCAGTAGCTCGCATGAGAGAAGAGGGCGAAACAATTCCAGCTTTGGTAGAGGAGCTATTGGCTAGTGGAAAAACCTCATTCTATGAAAAAGCGGAAGGAAAGGTTGCTGCTTTTCATATCGGCGGAGCCTTTAGAGAACTAGAAGAGAAAAAAGAAGTCATTAATCTAGCCGCTCTAAAAGAACAGGGCAAGGTGGTTGTCAAAAATGCAGGTGCGTCCTTAATTGATTTAGGCGATGGGGTTGCTTGCTTTGAATTTACCACCCCGCATAATGCACTAGGCGTAGATATTTTGCAAATGTTCAATAAAGCAGCAGATGAAGTAGAGAAAAACTTTACCGGTATGGTAATCGGAAACCAAGGTAAGAACTTCTGTGTCGGACTAAACCTAGCGATGGCATTAATGGAGGCACAGGACGAAAACTGGTTTGAGCTAGATATGCTGGCTAAGAAATTCCACAACACCGTTAACCGAATACGTACAATGCCTCGCCCGGTAGTAGCTGCGCCGTTCGGAATGACGCTTGGTGGCGGAGTAGAGATTTGTTATATGGCTGATCAGGTGCAATTAGCGGCGGAAACCTATCTGGGCTTTGTAGAAGTAGGCGTTGGTGTATTGCCTGGAGCGTGTGGTACCAAAGAAATGCTCTTTAGAGCGATGGAAAACATCCCAAGCGGAACTCCTACTCCTGTCGATGCCTTCCCATTTGTAGCACGAGCATTTGAAACCATTGCCATGGCGAAAGTATCCACCAGCGGTAAGGAAGCAATTAAATTAGGGTATATGCGCCCAACCGATCGCGTTTCAATCAATCAGGATCATCTGTTATATGATGCTAAACAAGCGGTGCTAGAGCTTGATAAACGCGGATATACAGCTCCTGTTGAACGCTGGATTCCAGCTATCGGAACAACAGGATTTGCCTCATTACGCCAAAATATCTATGGATTGCGTGAAAGCGGCATGATCAGTGAGCATGATGAACTCATTGCAACGAAAATCGCTTATATCATGTCTGGGGGAGATGTCCCAGCAGGCACACAGGTTAACGAAACGTATATTCTTGAACTTGAGCGCCAAGGCTTCCTTGAATTAATCAAAACAAAAAAGACCCAACAGCGCATGCAGCATATGCTTGCTAAGGGAAAACCGTTGCGTAACTAAACAAGCGTCGGAAAAGAAGGAGGAGAAAGCATGAGAGAAGTAGTCATCGTGGCTGGGGCACGTACGGCTGTAGGTAAGTCAAAGCGCGGCTCATTAAAGGATGTTCATCCAGTTGATCTGGGCGCATATGTTGTAGAGGATTTGCTTCGCCGTGTTCCGAATCTGGATCCGGCGTTGATTGAGGATATAATTATTGGAAATGCAGTGCCAGAAGCGGAGCAAGGAACCAATATGGCTCGTTTAATCGGTCTTCGAGCTGGATTGCCGACCAATGTATCAGGGATTACGATAAATCGTTTTTGTTCATCTGGTTTACAAAGTATTGCTTATGCGGCCCAACAAATCATGTGCGGTGGTGCTGATGTCATCATTGCAGGTGGTGTGGAAAGCATGAGTCTTGTACCGATGGTGGGGAATAAGGTAGCTTTGAACCCAACCTTGGTGGAAACGATGCCAGAAGCATACATGGGCATGGGACATACGGCAGAGAGAGTAGCACAGCGCTATGGCATTAGTCGTGAGGATCAGGACCAGTTTGCGGTAAGAAGCCATCAACGTGCGGCGGAGGCGATTGCGGCTGGCAAGCTTAAAGATGAGATCGTCCCAGTGCCAGTGAAGCAGGTATATGTGGATGAGAACGGTAAACGCCATGAGAAAGAATTTGTGTTTGATACGGATGAAGGTGTACGCATTGATACAAATGTTGAAACCTTAGGAAAATTACGACCAGTCTTTCATGTAAAAGGTAGCGTTACAGCGGGTAACTCGTCTCAAACTAGCGATGGCGCAGCCGCCGTTCTCGTGATGTCTAGAGAAAAAGCAGACGAATTGGGCATTAAGCCAATCGCGAAGTTCCACTCCTTTGCAGTAGGTGGTGTTGATCCTGATGTAATGGGAATTGGTCCAGTTGTTGCTGTTCCAAAGGCCCTGAAGCAGGCTGGACTTAGCCTTCAGGATGTAGATTTGTTTGAGTTAAACGAAGCATTTGCCTCGCAATCCTTAGCTGTTATTCGTGAGCTGGGCATTGATGCTGAGAAGGTGAATGTTAACGGTGGTGCAATCGCATTAGGACATCCATTAGGATGCACAGGTGCCAAATTAACGGTATCTCTGCTTAACGAGATGAAGAGACGTCAGTCAAAATATGGTGTTGTAACAATGTGTATCGGTGGCGGTATGGGAGCTGCTGGGGTGTTTGAGGTTTTGTAAAAAATTGTAATCGTCCGAAGCATGAATAGCTTGATCGTTAAATATGGAAAGGAGAAATGAAACATGGCAGATGTAAAAGAAATTGTACGCGGTGGAAGCTTTTTGATCGAAGCAGGTTTAGCAGAAGATGTATTTACACCGGAGGATTATACAGAAGAACAAAAAATGATTGCGAAAACCACAGAAGAATTTGTGGTTAACGAAGTTTTACCTCACTTGGAGGAGATTGAACAACATCATTTTGATCATTCGGTTCGCCTGTTAAAGGAAGCAGGAGAATTAGGGCTGTTAGGTGCAGATGTTCCGGAAGAGTATGAGGGGCTTGGACTTGATAAAATGAGCTCTGCGTTAATTACAGAAAAAATGGCACGTGCACGTAGCTTTGGCCTAAGCCATGGTGCTCATGTAGGGATTGGTTCCTTGCCAATCGTATACTTTGGTAACGATGACCAAAAACGTCGGTACCTGCCTGATTTGGCATCGGGTCGTCGTCTAGCGGCCTATTGCTTAACAGAGCCGGGTTCTGGTTCGGATGCATTGGGTGCTAAGGCAACAGCGCGTCTGTCTGAGGATGGCACGCATTACCTGTTAAATGGGGAAAAGCAATGGATCACCAATGCTGGATTTGCTGATGTATTTGTAGTCTATGCCAAAATCGATGGTGAGCATTTTACAGCGTTTATTGTAGAACGTGATTTCCCTGGCGTATCATTTGGACCGGAAGAGAAAAAAATGGGGATAAAAGGCTCCTCAACACGCACCGTTATTTTTGAGGATGCTAAGGTACCGGTCGAAAACCTATTGGGTGAGCAGGGCAAAGGTCACGTCATCGCGTTTAATATTTTAAACGTTGGTCGTTATAAACTAGCGGTAGGTACAGTTGGTTCTGCAAAACGTGCATTAGATATCGCGACAGAATATGCAAAAGAACGTAAACAATTTAAAACGCCAATTGCCAACTTCCCACTTATTCAAAATAAATTAGCTTCTATGGCAGCGAAAGTATATGCGTCTGAAAGCTCCGTATACCGCACAGTAGGTATGTTTGATTCCTCCCTGTCAAGCTTGGGAGAAAAAGCAAATGATGGCCGTGAGGTAGCAAAGGCAATTGCTGATTATGCGATCGAATGCTCGATCAACAAGGTGTTTAGTTCCGAGGTATTGGATTTCTGTGTGGATGAAGGCGTGCAAATCCATGGTGGATATGGATTTATGTCCGAGTATGAAATCGAGAATATGTATCGTGACTCTCGCATTAATCGTATTTTTGAAGGTACCAATGAAATTAACCGCTTATTAATTCCGGGTACATTGGTTAAAAAAGCAATGAAAGGCGAATTGCCTTTGTTGCAGGCAGCATCAGGCTTACAGGAGGAGCTGATGAGCTACTATCCTAGTGAGCTAGAAGAAGCTCCTTTGGCTGTTGAAAAGCATCTGCTGGAGATGACACGCAAAATCATTTTAATGGTTGCAGGCTCAGCTTTGATGAAGTACCAAAAACAATTGGATCAAGAGCAAGAGCTACTAGCGATTGCGGCTGACATGCTAATTGAGCTATATGCTATGGACAGTGCCGTGAAGCGCACAGAAAAAGCAATCGCAAAAAATGGAGCAGACAAAGAACAGCACAAGCTGAAGCTGACAACAGTGTTTGTGCATGAGGCTTTCGATCGTATCGAGCAAGGAGCGAAGGAAGCGTTAGCGGGAATGGAAGAGGGAGACGACCTTCGTTTACGCTTATCTATTCTCAAAAAATTGACACGTCGTGACCCAATCAACAGCATTGGCTTGAAACGCCAAATCGCGGCTCACGTATTAGAGAAGAATGGCTACGCAGTATAAAAACATATAGCTTGAGCCTAAAAAAGGTTGCCAAGGAAGTCGGCAACCTTTTTTTACTTTTTCTTTTTTACATGCTTTTGGGTGGAGGGTCGATAGTTATCGCAAGAATTTCGCTCGACCAATTTGAAAGGGATAATAATGCGCTTGGTAGGTTCATCAGGTTGTTCAAGCTTCTCAATCAAGCATTTTCCAGCCTGATATCCCAGTTGAAAGATTTGAATATCCACTGAGGTGAGCGGCGGCTGAGAAATTTCCGTGATCAGAGCGTTATTAAAACTAATAAGAGACACATCTTGAGGCACGTTAACCCCTATCTCGTTTAGGACTCGTAAAATCCCCAAGGCCATCATGTCATCCGTCACGATCAGGGCAGTCGGTCTGTTAGGCAAATTCATTAGTTCAATTGCGGCTTCCTCACCGCCTTCACGTAGGACTTTTTCTCGAACAATATATTCGTCATGCAGGGTGAGGGAAGCTTGGGTGATGGCTTGTTTATAGCCTTCTAAACGGTCAATGGTTACCACCATGTCAGGTGAACCACCAACAAACGCGATTCGTTCATGCCCCTTTTTGATGAGGTACTCGGTGATTTCCTTCGCTGCTGAATAATTGTCGTTATCGACATGATTAATGGCATCCATGTCCGTATGTGGTTTTCCTACCATTACAAAGGGAAAATCTCGTTCTTTTAGATAATTGGTGACGCGATCGTTAATTTTGGAATAAAGCAGAATCAATCCATCTACTCGACCACCTTGAACCATTCTCACAACGCCATCATACAATTCAGCTTCAGTTTCTCCGGTGGACATACAGATAGCGTATTCGCGGCTATGAGCAATTTTGCTGATACCTCGGATCACTTCAGGAAAGAAAGGATTTTGGAAGATCCGATCCGTTGAATCAGGCATTACCAGCCCAATGGTTTGTGAGGATTTGCTAGCAAGACTCCGAGCCTGATAGTTAGGATGATAGCCGAGTTGTTCCATGGCTTCTCGGACACGCTGCTTCGTTTTTTCGCTAATGCGAGGATGGTTGGCAACGACACGAGAGACTGTAGATGGTGCTACATTTGCTGCCTTTGCTACATCTTTAATTGTTACCCCCATGCGTTACCATCCCTTTCCACTTCATTGTTCATTATGATCTCTCATGAAAAAACAGTCAGGGAGGTGCCCCCAACTGTTTGCATAATTATTGGTTTAGTTCAAATGTGAAGATCTGCTTATCCTTCAAATAAGAGCCTGTCATTTCTTGACCATTTACATAGATGGTTTTCATCGTATCTACTCCGTGAATGTGGACAATCATAGATTTCCAAGAAGGAGAGTAGCCTGTGTAAATGTCCTCTATGTTTATTTCTACTTGATTTTCATCGTGGTGACAAGTAATTTTTCTCTCTAGATATTGATTATTTTGATAGGAGAAAGTGCTTCCGTCATCTTCATACAAGATATACTCTGTTTGTTGCTGGCTTGGATAGATATGAATCATGATTTGCCCGTCAGGAACCTTAGTGGATAATTTAGCTGTTGCCTCCGGAATAATTGCCCCTTCCTTCACAAAAATCGGTAGGGTATCGAGAGGGGCAGAAACCATGATATGCTTGCCGCCATCGAATTTAGTGTCTGTCCAGTAATCATACCAGGTGCCTTCTGGCAGATAAACAACGCGATGGTACGTTGATGGTCTAGTGATTGGAGCGATTAAAACATTCTCACCAATCAAGAACTGATCGAACAGATTGGATGTATGTGGATCGTTTGGATATTCCAGGACAAGCGGTCGCATTACAGGAAGACCTGTCTGATGTGCTTCACGGAACAACGTGTATAGGTGCGGAAGCCATTTATAACGTAGTTCAATATATTTCTTCGTGATCATTTCCACTTCTTCTCCAAACGCCCATGGCTCTTGGGCCACTGTACCAAGATTGCTGTGGTTTCGGAAATAGGGGGTAAAAGTTCCGAGCTGTGTCCAGCGTGTCAGCAATTCCCCTGTAGTATCATGTGCAAAGCCTCCAACATCAGGTCCGGTAAATGGCACTCCAGATAACCCAAGATTCATGCACATTGGTATCGCCATTTGCATATGCTCCCAGAAGCTTCGATTATCTCCTGTCCAGACAGCGGCATAACGCTGTACACCAGCGTATCCAGCTCTGGTCAGTACAAACGGACGCTTTCCAGATAACTGTTCTTTTAAGCCTGTATAAGTCGCTTCGCCCATTAGGAGACCATAGATATTGTGTAATTCGCGGTGAGTTTTTGGATTTCCGTCATTTTCATGTATGACTGATAAATCCATAGTCTTGGTTTCATTGAAAACAGCAGGCTCATTCATATCATTCCAGATACCTTCAATGCCCATGTCAGTATAGAATTTTTGCTTCTGTCCCCACCATTTCCGTACATTCGTATTGGAAAAGTCAGGGAAGGCACTGATTCCTGGCCATACTTCCCCTACATATATATTCCCTTCCAGATATTTGCAAAAGTGATTTTCCCGTACCCCCTCTTGATAGATAGGGTACTCCGCATCTTGCTTGACACCTGGATCAACAATGGGAACGATGTTGATTCCTTCTGCTTTTAATTCTTGAATCAGCGAATGGGCATGCGGGAACCGATCATAGTCAAAAGTAAATACACGGTATCCGTCCATGTAATGAATATCCAAGTAGATCGCATCGACTGGAATTTCTTTGTTCTTAAAGTTTCTTACCAGTTCACGGACTTCCTGCTCGTTTTTATAACTGTAACGTGATTGATGATAGCCAAGCGCCCATTTAGGGGGAATGTCCATGCGGCCTGTTAATGTCGTGTATTGAGCAATAACATCCTTTGGAGTAGGCCCTGCCAGAATGTAATAATCTAATTCGCCGCCTTCTGCCCCGAAGGAATAGCTGGTTTGACTAGATTTCAGATCAAAAACGCTGCGATACGTGTTATCAAAAAAGATTCCATGTGCAAAACCATTTCGAATCGTCATGAAGTACGGAATTGATTCATAGAGAGCATCAGTCTCTGGATTATGCGGAGCAAAAACGTCTGTATTCCACATCGTCATTTTTTCCCCGCGTTTATCAAGAAAGCCGGTTTTTTCGCCAAATCCGTAAAAATGGTCGGCGGCATCCATTTCTTTAAAACAAATAAGTTCTTGTTTTTGTGTAAAGGCCATTCCTCGCTCACCCTCTGCTACAAGCAGTCGTCCCAGAGGATCATAGGCGGAAATACGAAAAGGATTTTTGTTGATTTTTAGGTGAAGCCCGGCTGATTTAATCAGTAGATACTGATCATGGTCCTCACAGATTGCATTGACATCCTGAGGAGCTTTTATGAGGGCAAAGCTGCTTTCTAAGGTCGGTTTTGATAGCGGTTTCATAGTTATCCGTACAATATCATCTGCATAGAAGGAAAGACTAACCCAACCGCGCTCACAGCGAAAGTGGAAAAGGTCAGTTTTTTCATAGTCTAATAAGGCACCAATGTCATAGTAGTGATTCGAATTGCTTGCTTGTTCATTTCCAGGATGAATGGCAAAACTGGTATCTTGCATATAAAAACCTCCTTTGTTCTTTGGTTGACCGCATGTTTGAAAGAATCTCACAATCATTATATTTTCAATCAATTAATTGTGCAACCGATTGCGCAAGGTATTTTCGAGTATTTTATTGTTACTTTCTTAAAGGAACTGCCTTTCATTTGGTTTATGAGGGGTAAATGGTTGTATTAAACGCGTTTTGGTTAAGAATCATAGGCGATTTTATTTTTGAGGTAAAAAGAGAAACTATTATAAAATTTGTCTTGTTTTATGAAAGCGTTTTTATTACAATGATTTTGCGCAAACGATTTCATTGAGTTGATAAAATAAATGATATACGTATTCAGGGGGGAGTCACAGTGAGAAACATGGCATCTTTTGATTTCTGGCAAAAGCTTGGGAAAGCACTTTTAGTGGTAGTTGCTGTCATGCCTGCTGCGGGGATTATGATTTCTCTAGCCAAGCTGATTGCGATGGCAGGTGGAGATGTAACCTTTGTAGTCAGATTTGCCCACGTGATGGAAGAAATAGGCTGGGCTATCATCGGTAATCTTCATATTTTGTTTGCAGTTGCCATTGGTGGCTCATGGGCTAAGGAGAGGGCAGGCGGCGCATTTGCTGCACTGATTGCTTTTATCTTAATCAATCGGATTACGGGTGCAATTTTTGGAGTAAGCGGGGATATGCTATCAAGCCCTGACGCTACGGTCTCCTCCTTATTTGGGAAAGAGTTAGTAGTGAAAGATTATTTTATTTCATTTTTAGGGGCCCCTGCTCTTAACATGGGTGTTTTTATTGGCATTATTTCTGGTTTCCTAGGGGCCGTTATCTTTAATAAGTACTATGATTACAATAAACTTCCGGCATCGTTAGCTTTCTTTAATGGGAAGCGATTTGTTCCGTTTGTCGTTATTTTTTGGTCGGCTGTAACCGCTATCATTTTGTCTTCTATTTGGCCGTCTATTCAGGGAATTTTGAATGATTTCGGAAAGTGGATTGCTTCTTCTAAAGATTCAGCGCCTGTCATTGCTCCCTTTATCTTTGGGATGCTAGAGCGTTTATTGTTACCATTTGGATTGCATCATATGCTGACTGTTCCCATTAATTATACCCAGCTTGGCGGTACATACACATTGCTTACTGGTACCAGTGCAGGTCAGGTCGTAGCGGGTCAAGATCCATTGTGGCTGGCTTGGGTTGCTGATTTGAACAACCTGCTTTCTCAAGGTGATACGGCTGCTTATCAGCAATTGCTAAATAGTGTAACGCCAGCTCGTTTTAAAGTAGGTCAGATGATTTTGTCAACAGCGTCATTGCTTGGTATCGCGTTAGCTATGTATCGTCATGTGGACATCGAAAAACGACCAAAATATAAATCCATGTTTTTCTCTGCTGCTTTGGCGGTATTTTTGACAGGGGTAACAGAACCGATTGAATTTATGTTCATGTTCGCTGCACCGCTTTTGTATGTGGTTTACTCGATTTTGACTGGACTTAGCTTTGCGATGGCTGATTTTATTCACCTACGCCTACATTCCTTTGGATTTATCGAGCTGTTAACACGAACACCAATGGCGATACGGGCAGGAATGATACAGGATATCATCAACTTTGCCATAACATGCCTCGTCTTCTTTGGATTAAATTTCACTGTCTTTCATTTTTTGATCAAAAAGTTTAACTTCCCTACTCCAGGCCGCGCTGGAAATTATACAGATGAGGAAGAACCCTCTACAAAACAAGAGCAATTGAAGAAAACTACTACTGGTGTTGCCGAAACGATTGTTCAGTTATTAGGAGGACAGAATAATATAGTAGATGTGGATGCTTGTATGACTCGTCTGCGAGTAACCGTTAAAAATATAGAAGATGTCGCTAAAGAATCAGAGTGGAAAAAGACAGGCTCGCTCGGACTGATTTTAAAAGACAAGGGAGTTCAGGTTGTGTACGGTCCGAAGGCAGATGTGATTAAATCAAGCGTTCAGGATCACTTAGGAGTCTAATATGAGATTATTAACACTGAACTGTCATTCGTGGCAGGAATCTAATCAGCAAAAAAAGCTAGAGGAATTAGCGGATGCTATAGCAGAGCATGCGTACGATGTTATAGCTTTGCAAGAGGTTAGCCAATCGATTGATGCTGTCGTGATAAAGGATCACATTAAGGCAGATAACTATGCTTATCTGTTATTACAAGAGCTTCAGAAGCGTGGGCTAGACGATTATCGGATGGTCTGGGAGTTTTGCCATATCGGCTATGAGATATACGAAGAAGGGGTAGCTTTACTAACCAACCTCCCCATTATAAAGCAAGACGCATTTTATGTATCCAAGCATACAGATACGTCCTATTGGAAAACCCGCAAGGTTATCAAAGCGACTGTGGAGTATCATCAGAAGTGCATCTCATTCTTTTCCTGTCATTTCGGATGGTGGGAGGATGAAGAGGAGCCCTTTCATGCTCAGTTCGAACGTTTAATAAAGAGGACGGATAAAAATGAACGTACCTTCTTGATGGGAGATTTTAATAATCATGCCAAAGTGAGAGGGGAAGGCTATGACATGGTAAAAGGGCAGGGCTGGTACGATACGTTTCTACTTGCAAAGGTTCAAGATGAGGGCAGCACAGTTCAAGGAAAGATAGCCGGATGGGATCGGAATCAGGAAGGCTTGCGGATCGATTATATCTGGGTTAATCAGCCTGTCTCTGTCCAGGAATCAAAAGTCATTTTTAACGGAACCAATAGGCCAGTCATTTCTGATCATTTTGGAGTAGACGTCATGATTTGATGCCAAAAACCAAGATCCGATTCACTAACAATCGGGTTTTGGTTTTTTTATTTTTATTTTTTTTATCTTTTCCTGAAACGTTTGTGAAAAACACCTCGTCAAAGAGTGTGAATCAAGCAAAATGGAAATTTTGTTAATGAAAATGGAGGTATCCACAATGAATAAAACTTTTAAAATGTTAAGTGCTGCTCTGGTTACCGCTGTGGTGGCTACCAGCTCCATTTCAGCTTATGCCGCTACTCCTCAACTAACACAAACAAATCTTGTACAGACAAAACCAGCATCTAAACATGCTATTTATGTAAATGGTAAAGTAGTCGATCAGAAGCTAGACGTATACGCAAATAAACAAAATGTACTAATGATTCCTTTGCGTACCATTTCTGATCAACTAGGCTATAAGGTTACCTGGAATGCAAAAACGAAGAGTGCTGAGTTGCAAAAAGGAGCGCAATGGACAGCAGTTGCGGTGGGGAAAGATCAATACAGTGTAAATAAAATGTATGTGCAGTTAGGGTCAGCTCCCGAGTCAAAAGCAGGAGTAACCTACGTGCCAGTTACCTTCTTTGATAAAGTGCTTCATCAGCAAGTAATTGTTGAGGAGGATGGGACAATAAAAATTGGCGAACAAGCTCAAGGGGTTACGAAAAAAGGCAGTATTACGAACATCTCTATTGACGAAAAGGATGCTTCTCTTAAAGGGGCTATCATGGTGAATGGATTTACAAACGGTGTGCGTTTAAACATCACAGACGAGACAAGCATCGTTAATCAGGATGGTAAAAAGCTGACCATAGCTGATTTGAAATTGGGTCAAGAAATTGAAGTGGAGCACGGTCTGGCTATGACTATGAGCATTCCGCCTATGACAAATGCAGTGAAAATCGTGGTAAATGATAAAATGGCTACTCCTGAGGTTTTAGGAACGGCTGGTGAAGTCGTTGAAGCGAAAACATTAACAGATGGAACCATGCAGGTAGTGATTAAAGGCGAGAAGCTAAATGACCAATCCTTTGAGATGATTGCGCTAAATCTAGCAAAAGATACTCCGATTATCGACGCAAAAGATAATAGTCCATTAAAAGCAGAGGACTTGCGTAAAGGGACGAAAGTCTATGGATTCTATGGTCCTATGACAACAAAGAGCCTACCAGCGATTGGGCAAGCGATGAAAATTGTGGTTGAGCAGGAGTCTTTGATTCAGCCTAGATAAAAAGCTACAGCCTAAGTAGATAGCTACAGATGCTATGCAGCTCGTGGCTTGAATAGGGAATATAAAAAACGCTTGGACAGATGATCCAAGCGTTTTTTTATGCTATGGAAAACTAGGCAATAGCTTAAGGGTAAGCTTTCCCTATTTTCTTATGTTCGCTTAATACAGCTCCTAGTAAATCGCTTCCCAACCAGCAGGAGTTACAAACAGACGAATCGCAATAATTTTCCGATCCTCCATTAAGGTAAAGTAATGACGATAGGAAGAAGGAACAGAGATTAAATCGCCGGGGGATAGCTCTACATCAAAGTAGCGACCGTCTGTGCCTAAAATGGCAAAAATACCATGACCATCTACGCAAAAGCGGACTTCATCATCCGTGTGATGATGTTCTTTGACGAAGTTCTCTAATTTTTTATCTAACTCTGGCGTTTTGTCACTTAGGACAATGACGTCTGCTGTGGTGTAGCTGCGGCGTTCGCTAATATCTTGTATCTCTTTTTGGAAGGTATCTAAAATTTGCTGTTTTTCAGCATCAGTTGGCGCGTAATTATTTCGTAAAGCAGGATCTAATTGATCTACACCCCAATATTCATAGATAACATCCTGCGAGTTTAAAAAAGCCTGAACGGCCTCTCTATCCTCAATATATTCATTGGTATCGTGAAAACGTACTTTTGCCATGAAGAAGGACCTCCTAATGTTGTAATCTTATGAATTATTTATTTAATCAGACTAAATTAAATGGCAATACCAGACGCTTTTGCAGATAAATTACCTACTTGCAATAAGCGCAGTTGATATTCAAATAGAAATTCAAAAGCTTCTATATGTCTTTTTGCTTCAAAATCATTACGACCCCAGGCATATATTCCGTGGTTGCGGATTAACACGCCGGGTACATCAGGCTTGATCGCCTCTTTAATAGCCGCTGCTAAAGTAGGGATATCTGCATAGTTTTCGACAATCGGGACGTTAAGAAGAGCATTTTCCTCCCAAATGCCTAGTCCTTTGATTAATTCCTGACCATGAATAGTAAAGCTTTGCTTTTGCGCATACACCTCGGAAATCACATTGTTGGCAATCGTGTGTACATGAAAGCAAGCGCCAGCATCAGGAATGCTTTGGTAGACAACAGCATGCACTAATGTTTCCGCAGAGGGCTTCAAATTGGTAGGCTCTACAGAATTGCAATCGCCGTCAACGATCAAGTAATCTTCTGGCGATAGTTTGGTTTTATCTTTGCCACTGGCGGTCACAGCAAATTGTAAGGGTACATCGCTGATTTTAATAGAGAGGTTTCCGCTTGTGCCCGGAAACCAATCTCTTCTGGCAAACGTTAGCTTTACCTCATCTAATTTTTTAAAAGCGGCGGTGCGCTGTTCAAGTGTTGTTGTCATAGCACAATCCCCTCCTGTTTGGCCCTATTGGCTTTAATAATTGAAATCACATCATAAAAAGTAGTAAATGGTTTATGTGATAAATTTTCTTCCTTACATTTTTCTAGCAGGAAGGAACGGGCAATGACAAAATCAGCAATTCGAGACCCTGCCAAGTCAGTGATACTATCCCCAATGACAACACGTGTATAGCCGGTAGCATCATAGCTTCTAATAATGGTAGTTTTACACATTCCACAATCTGTTTGGCAATGCTCATCGCAGGTATGCGGCCACGTAATTTTTATTCTCTCTTTGCTAAAATCACTGCCATTACAATAAATCGGGCCATCGAGCTGAAACGGAGCAAGAATCGGATGAACAAAAAAATCTATACCTCCGCTTGTAATGAGCAGAGTCACGTTTTCTTGCCGGCAATAATCCACAAACTCTGCAAAACCAGGGCGGATGCGGGCATTCTCTACAGCAAATTGAGTGATTTCATGCTCGAGTGAAGAGGGAAGCAGGGAAAAAAGCTTTCCTACGCCTTCTCTAATGGATATTTGTTGCGTCAAAATTTGTTCGGTTAACTCTTCCCAGCCCGGGGGATGAAAGTGGCGCATGATTGCCACGATATTGTCTTTTTCCGTAATCGTTCCATCGAAATCGCAAAAAAGCACTAGCTGTTTTGTCATGCAGAACCTCCCCATTTTTCTAGCGCAAGTCGCAGTTCATTAGAGTCGGAAGCTGCTGCTGCAAGACTGATTCCATTCACGGATGCATCAATAGCGGCACGGAACGCTCGACCGCCTGCTGTTGCTCCGAGTGGGTGTCCATGAATGCCGCCGCCTGCGTTAACAACCTGATCTAGGCCAAAGTCGGCGTACAGTTGTGGAACCAATCCGGGATGAATACCCGCTGATGGAACAGGGAAGGCAGATTGCAAGGTACCGTATTCCTCAACTAAATGATTAGCTAGCTGATTAGCCTCGCTCTTATCTAGTGCCACATTTCCGTATGGAGAAGGGAATAACACTAAATCAGCCCCGGCTAAACGCAATAGATTACCGAGCAGGAGCGGAGCGGCTATGCCGTAATCAGGACTAGGATAATAGGCGCCAGCGAGTGCGGGATGTGCCATGATTGGCACTTGAATGTCTGGATCTTCTGCTAGACGTTGCAGGAGATCGAAGCCAAAAGCAAGTGCATTAAACAAAAGGCAGGAAGCACCTGCATCGACAGCTTGCTTCGCCCGTTCAATAAGCTGTGAGCTAGGTCCTGTAAGGTTAGCGGCATACAAGACAGGCTTACCGGTTTGTGCTGCAATTTCATCTGAGATGGCTTTGAAGCGTCTGATGCGTTGGATAAATGGAGCTTTATCATCAGCAAAGAAAATTTCGTCATCCTTAATCAAATCAAGGCCGCCTTCTGCTTGGGCACGAAACTGCACTTCTAGTTCCTCTAGTGACAAACCTGTGCATGACTTAAAAATACTCATTAATAAAGGACGATCATGCACACCGGTTATTTCCCGTATTCCTTTTATGCCGAATTTTGGACCCTGAAAGCCTTGTAAAAAAGAAGGAGGAAGCTGAATGTCTACCAGCTTGATTTTTCCGTCCATTGATAGTTTGCCGAATATCCCTGTAAGAAGAGAAGGGATATCCTGTGTAAAGCATATTGTTGGATAACTGATCGTGATATAACCTCGTGTTTCACCTGATGAGGTGGATTCAAGAGGAGATACATCTGCTACTTCACCTAAATAGGGGCGCAGCTGCTCCTGCTTTGCCAGAGGAAGGTCCGTCCATGAGCCTACTGTCATACCAACTGCAATGCCTTCCGCTTTTTTTTGTAAATCCTTTGCTTGGGTTAAATAGGTTACGAGGATTCGATCTGTACTCATGGATGACCTCCTTGTAGGTAGAGAATTTATCAACTAAAAACGCCCCCTTCAAGAGAAGGAGGCGTCCGATAGACAGATCATCTTCTTCTCTTATCTCTCACATAAATCAGTACAGCACGATTATGTGTAGGATTTAGCACCGTTTCGCATCGTTTATCCCGATGCGAGGGTTGCCGGGCATCATAGGGCCAGTCCCTCCGCCTTCTCTCAATAAGAGCTAGGTAATTGTTGTAATTGTCAAAATAGAAGCTGTTTCTTGGAGATCATCTTATCCCTTTTTGTAACATGCGTCAACCCTTTTTATAAATAAAAACTGAGTTGATTAAATTGTTTGACATAACTGGCTTACCTGTGTATATTTCTACTAACGATTCATTTATGAGGCTTTAGCTACGCAGGATAGGAACCTGTGTTCACCTACAATTACATATACTTATGGATACCTTATCCAGAGACGGTGGAGGGACTGGCCCGATGAAACCCAGCAACCGACACATAGCCGCTAACCTGGCATGTGCACGGTGCTAATTCCTGCAGAGACATTTAAAATTCTGGTAGATAAGGGGGAACGTTTTATGAATATGGCATGTCAAAACGACCTCTTTTCTTCGGAAAAGAGGTTTTCTTTTTCTTTGGTAAGCAAAGCATGGTGTGAACAGATATGGGCAGAGCATAAGTATTGGGTCATGATGAGGTGTTACCAAAAATATAAGCAAATATCACAAGCATTTCGGGATCAAGTAAAAACGTCTCGCGAAACAGGAGAGCGCGATTGGAGTATATTTGCAGAACAGTTATTACATGAATTTCAGAAGATGCGAAAACAGCCTATTGATTCAGGCAATGCCTGTAATGCCTTGAGTCATGCATTCGGTCATCTGCGCGGAAAACTTACGGAGCAAGAAAGCGGCTCCTGGCATGTCTTATTGCAAAGGAACTGGGAGGAAGCCCATCGTATATTGTTCTTGCTTGCTATGGAATATGGTGATGATTATTTGTCGCGGTCTCGCATATTTTCACCGGAGGCTCCTAGCAGTCATGCATGGATTCGGTTTCGCGGCAAGGATTTTTTTATTGCAAAGGATTTGGGGCAGTGGAAGATTCTTGAGCCATGGGAAGTTTGGGAGCGAGTCGGCGTGTATCAAGTTAATCTATTAACCAAGTATCGCTTATTAGCCAATCTAGGAGGAATCGTCCATCCCCTGGCACATTACGATCAATACATCAACCGATACTAGAGTGGGAAAAGGAGAGGAAAAGATATGGGGTATCAAGCGTTATCGGTTCAAGAGTCCATTTTATACGTACAGAATCAGGGAACGATTTTTACACAAGATGCGTCTCTTGTTAGCCGAGAAATTGGTGATGGCAATTTAAATTTGGTTTTTAGAATAACGGATGAAGCGACCGGTAAAAGTGTCATTGTGAAGCAGGCTTTGCCTTATGCCCGCGTGGTTGGCGAATCATGGCCGTTAACGCTGGACCGATCTCGGATTGAAGCAGAGGCGCTCAAAATTCAGCGAGAGCTGGTAGGGGATTTAGTACCTGAGGTATACCATCACAATTCGGAGCTGGCTTTGACGATTATGGAGGATGCAGGTGATCATAAGCTGCTTCGTACAGGCCTTATTGAAGGAGAGATATACCCGCATTTCGCTAAACATATTGGAACTTTTCTGGCTCATACCTTATTTTTTACCTCTGATCTTGGAATGAATCCTTTTGCTAAAAAGGCTAATGTGAGCAGGTTCATTAATCCAGAGCTATGTAAAATTACGGAAGACCTTGTATTTACTGATCCTTATGAAGACCATGAGACCAACAATTTTAATCCGCTTATCCGCCAAGACGTAGAAGCAATATGGGGAAATCACGCATTACGTCGAGAGATTGCTAAGCTAAAATACGACTTTTTGACACGAGCAGAAGCTTTGTTGCATGGTGATCTGCATACAGGTAGTATTTTTGTCACCCAAACAAGTACAAAGGTGATTGATCCCGAGTTCGCTTTTTATGGACCAATAGGTTTTGACATCGGGGCTGTAATAGCTAATCTTGTCTTAAATTATGCAGGTCAGCACGGTCTCCAAGCGGACATAGAGAAACGGGAGAAGTATCGTTTTTATTTATTGGATACAATAGAAAACGTCTGGAATGAGTTTGTATCGCAATTCGTTCGTCTGTGGCATAAAAAAGCGGAGGAGCGTAGTGCGCATGTTCCTGATTTTTGGCAGGATTATGTATCTCAGGTCTTACAGGATACGGCAGGATATGCTGGGTGCAAAATCCTAAGACGCGTGATTGGACTGGCAGGTGTAGCTGATTTAAATAGAATTGAACAAGAGGAGCTTCGAGCAGAAGCCGAAAGACTTGCATTAGAGATCGGCCAATCCTTCATTCTCAATCGTAAGCATTTTGCAGAAATCACAGATATCACGGCGATCGTGCGAGAGATTACCGTTGAACGGGAGCAGGTCCTACAAAAGTAAAGTGGCAATCAAACAGAATCATCTGCTGTCCTACTAAACAGGGCAAGCAGGTGATTTTTGTTTTTTAGAGAATTATTGTTCAATCTATTGCATCAAAAAAGGCCAAAAAAAGGGGGAGAAGCATGAAAAATATCGTCATATCACCTGATTTGGAGCTAAAGGAAGTTCGCATTGAGGATGCAGCAGTCACCTTTGCTTTAATAGAAAAAAACCGAGATTATTTACGGGAGTTTTTGCCGTGGCTAGATAATGTGCGAGATGTAGAGGATTCGGAAAATAATATCCGTATTGCGATTCAACAGGCAGCAAATATGCAGGGAACTCACTATTCGATTTGGTATCGAGGCCAACTTGCAGGAAGAGTTGCCGCCAATTTTATCGAATGGAATCATCGTAAAACGGTAATTGGCTACTGGCTGGGGGCTGAATTTCAGGGGAAGGGCATCATGACCCAAGCAGTCGAGGCATATGTTGATTACTTGGTTTTTGGGAAGTGGAATTTACATCGGGTAGAAATTGCAGCCGCTGTACAAAATGAGAAAAGCCGTGCTATCCCGGAGCGGCTAGGGTTTCAATTAGAAGGAATTATTAGAGGAAATGAATGGTTGTACGATCATTATGTGGACCATGCTGTATATGGAATGCTACAGCAGGAATGGAAGCAGCGAAAAAAAGAGAGGGAAGCTAGGAGTCCCATTTTATAATTGACTGAATTTTGAGACTTGCAAGGGGAAGGTGGTCAATTGATCTCCTTTGCTCGAGCATTAGCAGCAAATCCAGGTATTCTTGTCTTGGATGAAGCAACAGCTAGTATTGATAGTGAGACGGAATCGGCGATACAGGATGCTTTGAAGGTTCTAGTGCAAGGAAGAACAACTTTTATCATTGCTCATAGACTGTCAACCATTCAGGATGATGATGTTATATTGGTGTTGTCACAGGGAGAGATCGTTGAGCAGGGGAACCATGAGGAGTTAATGGAGAAGCAGGGCATCTATTATAAGATGTATCAGCTTCAGCAGGGAAGCCTTTAAAGTAAATTTAGAAAAAGTAGAGGGTTGTGGAAGAGTAGGGATACGGTGTATGATCTTCTAATGGAAAGGAGATCGCATACATGAAATCTTCGCGCTTTACTTTTACAACATTGCTCGTAGTGGTCTTTATTGCTGGTATTACTCAGGGATTGACGCTTCCTTTGCTAGCTATCTTGTTAGAGGAACGCGGCATTTCTGCTGTTTCTAACGGTTTGAATGCTGCTGCCCTCTATGTCGGAATGTTCATTATGTCGCCATTGATGGAAATCTTTTTACGAAAATGGGGTTATCGGACATGTCTATTTATAGGGCTTGTACTGGTGACATTCTCCACTTTGTTACTTCCATTGTTTACATCGCTTAGTGTATGGTTTGTCCTCCGCTTGATAATGGGAATGGGCGACTCTGCTCTGCATTATACCAGTCAGATCTGGGTGACGGCAACATCTACACCAGAGCGACGTGGGCGTGATCTTTCGCTATACGGTCTTTCTTATGGAGCTGGTTTTAGCGTAGGACCATTAGCCATTAATTTAATGCCGTTTGGCTTGTGGGCACCTTTTATGGCACTTGTTGCTTGTAATCTGGTGGCTTTCTTCATGTTGTTACAAATTCGTAACGCCTTCCCACCTGAAGTAAAAGCAAACGATGGAAAAAAGGTAGTTAAATCAAGAGAAAAGTACAAAATGGTCATCCAAATGACATGGCTGGCTTTGATTCCAGCCTTCCTATACGGTTTTATGGAAACAACGCTAAACGGCAGCTTTCCGATCGCGGCCCTACGTACGGGAATTTCGGCAGAATCCGTTTCCATTATTTTGCCATCCTTTGTAGTAGGTAGTTTATTCCTACAGTTGCCACTTGGAACCTTAAGTGACAGAGTAGGACGCAAAAAAGTCATGATGTACTGTGCCATAATTGGCTGCATCGCGTTTATGCTGTTCCCGTTGGCAACATCCTCTGTACCACTAATGATGCTGTTATTAGCTTCTGCGGGAGCCGCGGTGGGCTCATTCTACTCGCTAGGATTAGCATATTGTGCTGATATCCTGCCACAAGGCTTAATTCCGATTGCAGGAATTATTGCAAGCATGAATTTTAGCGTAGCAAGTATTATTACACCTAGTGTTAATGGATTCTTAATTAATTACATTTCCCCAACCTCAATCTTTGTGGCGATGGGTGCTATGTTTATCGTTTTCTTCTTGGCAGCTCTTTTCTTCCGACCAGAGAAAGCGCGGACTACATCTGTTCAAGAGTTTGAAGGAGTGGAAATGAAGTAGGATAAACGAGACCTGGCTAAGACAGCTAGGTCTTTTTTCTTTTCCAAAATTGTCCTTGACGCATGAAAAAAAGAATTATACTATGATTGTAATCATTATTAAAAAGTTTGCCTTATTCAATTATATTCACCTATGGAAAAATGCATAAATCCGCATGAACGCTGTTACCTTCGGGTAGCAGCTTCGTTTGTTTTTAGGGGAATTTTAAGTATGATTCTCTTTCTCAACAAAGTAAATTTCAAACTAAAAAAGAAAGAAGAGTGATTGGTATGTTGCAAAAAGGGATGATGATTCTTTCAGGTGTGTGTGTTCTGATTAGCTGGCTATGGGGCAGTATCGCAGGGATTGATCCTGCTTGGATTGCCATTGTGGTATGCGGGGTACCCATTGCCATTACAGCGGGTAAGGAATTATGGGAGCAGCGGAGTCTGAATAGCGATGTGCTGGTCACGATTGCAATCATCGCGGCTACCTGTATTGGGGAGCTACTAGCTGCGGCTGAGGTAGCCTTTATTATGATGATTGGAATGTGGCTAGAAGAGAAAACAGTGGCCAAAGCCACTTCAGCTTTAAAGGAAATGGTAGAAATGACTCCTGAACAAGCTCGGGTCATGCGAGGGGGACAGTGGATTGAGGCAAAAGCAGATTCAGTGCTAGTAGGAGAGCTGGTACTGGTAAAACCGGGTGAGCAGATACCAGTAGATGGAATTGTAGTAGCTGGTCAGGCTGCGATTGATCAGGCAATTTTAACAGGAGAGTCCTTGCCTGTTGAGAAGCGGCAAGGGGATGAAGTATTCGTAGGCACTGCCAACACAAATGGCTCCCTAGAAATTCAAACCACTCGTGTAGGTGAAGAAACAGCATTTGCGAAGGTTACGAGATTGGTAGAGGAAGCAATGGAGAAGAGGGCACCTGTACAACGCTTGTTGGACAAATGGGCGGTATGGATCGTCGGGGCTAGCTTATTATTGGCTATTCTTGTGTATCTTGTTACAAATGATATGGTGCGTTCTGTGACCGTTCTAATCGTATTTTGTCCCTGTGCTTTGGTACTGGCTACTCCGACTGCGATTATGGCAGGGATCGGAAACGCAGCTAAAAACGGGATTTTAATTAAAAGCGGTGTAGCGCTAGAGCAGTTAGGCTCCATTAATACGGTTTTATTTGATAAAACAGGTACGCTAACAAAAGGAGCATTGTCCGTTGCCGGGATTGCACACGCGGAGCATAGTGCCCAA
>NZ_LSSO01000139.1:0-22166 GCF_001645205.1 Brevibacillus sp. SKDU10
CTTCTGAGCTTGGGGCGACTTGTGAAAATGATGTTAAGTTTATGTATTCCGGCTATAAATTTGATGAAAGTACGCCAGTGTTACAAAAAGCGATTGCCGCGGTTAAACGTGTAGATCGAGAGCCGAAGCTAACCAGTAGCGGCGGGGGCAGCGACAGCGAACGAGTTAAACGGAAACGCCAGCCCTTCTGTCACACTTTGTAGATCGGGTATGAAGAGATACATACAAAAAATGAACGCATGCCTTTAGAGGAGCTATACAAGGCTTCTGAATTAGTACTAGCGGTTATCGCTGAATGTGTAGAATAACGAATAGGAAAAGAGCTTGGTCATAGCACCAAGCTCTTTTTTGTATGTCCTAGAAAGTTTGGAAGAGGAGGGACATAAGTATGGATTGTATAAAGTTCCATCTTTTTTAAGAAATAAAATGGATGGGGATGAAGAGAATGCAACAAATGATGGCAGGTCATATTCTTACATATATAGAAGAACGAAAAGGGCTTACAGAAGTAGTCGTTCAGCGAGCAGATGGTAAAAAACAACGTGCTATTTATTATGGTCAAAAAGAAGATGTAAGGGTGGGGCAATCGGTGTTGCTTAATGTTACAGCGACTCGTTTGGAGTTAGGAACAGGTGGGACAGACTTTATAATGGCTCTGGAACCTTTCTGTAATAGACAACATTACCCATCAAAATACGGGCATATTATGAAAATGCGCTATACTCCTTGGCAGATGGCGGTGGATACACTAGAAGAACAGGAGAGTCCCTATCATGGGCTATTTGCTCAGGAGGAATTGTCTTTAGCGGGGAGTTTTGTACTGGTAGCAGAATTGCATAGTATGCTGCCTGCATTGTGCGTTCGATTAAAAGAACGGATGCCAGAAGCACGAATTGTTTATATGATGACGGACCATACCGCATTGCCACTCTCACTATCACAGCATGTACACTGGCTTGTAAGCAACGAATATTTACAGGCCACCATTACGACCGGTCAGGCTTTTGGGGGAGATGGAGAATGCGTCAATACCGTAACGGGCCTACTAGCTGCAAAACATGTGTATCAAGCGGATTGGATCATTTGTACGCCTGGACCTGGCGGAGTAGGTACAGCTACGCCTTATGGCTTCACAGGCTTACAATTAGCGGATAATTTGCATCATGTGGATATTCTGGGCGGAGTACCGTTTTTTTTACCAAGAATGAGCTTTGTAGATAAAAGAGAACGGCACTATGGCATTAGTCATCATACAACCACCCTGTTAAGAAAATTTGTGCTTCGTCCTGTACTTCTACCGATACCTATGTTCGAAGATGAACGTGATCTATATATCGAAAGCCAGATAGAACAGTCATCTTTGGCCAAAAAACATATTATCCTCAGACAAAAAGCAGGGACAGTATCAGAGATTGATAGTCTGTATAAAAGGCATCACCTAGAGAAGCTTTCCTCGATGGGACGGAATTGGAAGGAAGACCCGACTCCCTTTATCACCGCTGATATAATGGCCAAAACTGCCTGTTGGCTTAAGCAACTAGTCGAAATGAATTAAGTAGCGTTTAGACCTTGGGCTGATTTATTTGCAGTAAATAGTCATGTAATGTGATGGGCTGCTCAGATAAGCCACGCAGAGCGGCCTGAATTTCATTTACTTTCCCAACCAAGCGTAACTGTTTCAAATCTGTATATAATTTCATCCTAATGTCCTCCTTTGTATTTAGAAGAGTTATGTACAACTGGTTGAGAGTGCGCTTAGAACTGCGGTTTCATGTAAGAAAGTTGTGGTCATTGAAATTAGAGGAGAGATTTTCTGAGAAAGGGTTGTACAAGCTATTCTTGATGCTAAGATATGGAGAGGGGTTCGAAAATAGAACTAAAAGGAGAACTGTTTCAAAGGGAAACAGGTATTTTTATGTAAAGCATGATGTGCAAAAGCAGCAAAAAACATTGTCCTTTAGGAGGAAACATCCATGAAACAAGCTCAGCACGATTCGTTATATGAAAAAACGATTGCTACGAAAAAAATCTACGACGGCAAAATTATTTCGGTTCAGGTTGACGATGTAGAACTACCGAATGGTCATACAGCTAAACGGGAGATTGTGAAGCATCAAGGTGCTGTAGCAGTTATGCCGATTACAGAGGATGGCAAATTGATCGTTGTCCGTCAATTTCGTAAACCATTGGAGCGATCTATTGTAGAAATTCCTGCTGGTAAGCTTGAGAGGGGAGAAGATCCTTTAGAGTGTGCCAAGCGTGAATTAGAAGAAGAGACTGGCTTTAAAGCCAAGGAGTATAAACATATCAGCTCGTTTTATACCTCGCCGGGGTTTGCAGATGAGCTTTTACATCTGTACATGGCTACGGGATTGGTCGAGGGAGAATGCAAACCTGACGAAGATGAATTTGTTGAAGTGATGTACGTGACACTTGAAGAAGCTAGAAAACTTCATGAAGCGGGAGAGATTCGAGACGCTAAAACCGTTCTTGCTTTGTTTGTAATGGAAAATGAGCGTTTGAATCAGCGTCTGTAATCATGCTGTCCTCTTTCTTTGCGGATTTACATATACACATTGGCGGAACGATGTCAGGTAAGGCTGTGAAAATTACGGCTTCCAGAAAAATGACGCTTCACAGTATTTTGGAGGAAGCCTCTGAGCGTAAGGGTATGGAGATCATTGGTGTTATAGACGCCCATGCTCCCGAGGTGCAAGCTGAATTGCAGGAATTGATTGATCGAAAAATGGCTATAGCTCATCCCGATGGAGGCATCTATTATAAACGAACACTCCTACTGCTCGGCTGTGAGGTAGAAATTAAGGAGCCTAATAGAGGAGAAGCTCATTTTTTGTGTTATATGCCTGATTTGCGCAGGATGTGTCTCTTCACGGAGTGGTTGGCTGTTCGTTGCAAGAATGTACACCTAAGCTCACAACGCGTATATACAAGCCTTCTTGAGCTCCAGCATTTTATTGACCGGCACGAGGGACTTATGATACCAGCACACATCTTTACACCTCATAAAGGGCTTTATGGGAGCTGTACGGATCATCTTAGCGAGGTTGCCGATCCTAGCTTGGTCTATGCAGTTGAGCTAGGTTTAAGTGCAAATACGGATATGGCAGATCGGCTACAGGAGTTGCATGAGAAAACGTTTGTGACAAATTCAGATGCCCATTCCTTACAAAAGATTGGTAGGGAATATCAAGCGATCTTGCTAAAGCAACCAAGCTTCCACGAGTGGGCGATGGCGATGCGGCGTGGTCAGGGCAGAAGGGTTGCGTCTAATTATGGACTATCTCCACAGCTAGGTAAGTATCACCAAACAGCGTGTCAGGGATGTGGGTCCATGGAACAAGAGAATGAGCTGGGACGGTGCCCTGCGTGTGGGTATAAACGGATGGTAAGAGGTGTTAGCCAACGGATAGATCAGTTAGCTGATGTGCCAATCGGGGTGCATCCTACACATCGTCCACCGTATGTAGAGCAGATTCCTTTAGAGTTTTTACCAGGGATAGGACCTAAAATGCGGCAAAAAATCTACGAACAAATCGGAACCGAAATGGATGTTCTTCACCGGGTGGATGAGGAGATTTTGTGTCAGATATTAGGTGGAAAAGTAACGAGTACGATTGCAAAGGCAAGGCGTGGCGAGCTATTGATTCAAGCAGGTCGAGCTGGAATCTATGGAAAAGTAATGGAAGAAAAAGGGGAGTAGCACCTATTCATTAGTCATAGAATAGACAAGCGGTGCATAGATTGTAAGTATCCTGACAGCCAAGGAGGGGGCCGTCTTGCGTAACCGCTTTGGACATGGCATCCAACTTTATTTAAAAGAAAACCAATCCCTTTTCCTATTTACCATCGTCCTATTTACAATGGGCATTATCTTTGGAGCTGTGCTTGTTAATTCGCTTGATTTGTCACAGCGCCATGAATTGCTTGGCTTTCTCAATTATTTTTTCTCTAACTTTGATAAAAGCGGCATAACGGATTCCTCCCTACATTTTCAACAAGCGTTTGGATACCACTTAAAAACAATTTTGATACTGTGGGTATTAGGAATGTCCATTATTGGATTGCCGATGATTTTGCTCCTATTATTTCTAAAAGGTATCATTGTTGGTTTTACCGTTGGATTTCTCGTAGGAGAACTGCAATGGAAGGGAGTGACGTTTGCTCTGCTCGGTGTTCTTCCACAAAATATGTTAGTTGTTCCCGCTATGCTTATTGCCGGCGTTGCAGGTATTTCATTTTCTCTTCGTTTGGTACGTACTAGATTAGTTACACGTCGAGATAGCATTATGCCCCATTTCGCTCATTATTCGATTTTAGTGGGAAGCATGTTTATAATCCTGATAGCTGCTGCTTTATTGGAGACTTTTTTGTCGCCATTATTAATGCAGTACGCTATTAATTAAGAATAATTATAAGATAAGAACTTATGTATTTGACTAAATAGATTTCTCTCCTCTATAATAAGTACAGGTTTGATGCGAACGGGGAGGGGCATACATGGAAGAAAAAATAGAAAAGATAAAGCAACAATTACATTCGCACCACTATAAATTGACTCCGCAACGCGAAGCTACAGTTCGTGTCTTACTGGAGAATGAAGCAGATCATCTCAGCGCTGAGGATGTCTACTTAAAGGTAAAAGACAAAGCTCCTGAGATTGGCTTAGCGACGGTATATCGAACCTTGGAGCTATTGAGTGAGCTGCGGATTATCCATAAAATGAACTTTGGCGATGGAGTAGCGCGTTATGACCTCCGAGATGATAATGCTAAACATCACCATCATCACTTAATATGCTTACATTGTGGTACGGTGGATGAGATATTCGAAGATTTGTTAGTGGGAACAGAAGAGAAGGTAAAAGCGGACTACAAATTTGCTGTAACAGATCACCGACTCAGTTTTTATGGAATCTGCCATCGTTGTCTTGATAAAGTTAATTTGGAAGACTACAAGTAAGAACTTCTCCATAGTAAAGGAGAAGTTTTTTTCTTGTTCATGAAAGTCATGAATAGGGACAAAAAGGCATAAAATAGCAACAACCGTGCTCAAGGGGCTGTTGCAATGAGTTTTCCATTTCGCCGTTTTATGGAATTAATTCGATTCTTTTTGCTTTTTGTCACTTGTTCCTTGTTTAGTTATGGAGTAGTATCCTACTTGTCACACCATCTTTTGCCGGCAAATCCCTATAGAGAACCTTCCGGGAATGCTGTTAAAGTGGTAAAATGGCTGGACAATAAACCCGTATCTGAGTTGGACTGGTATTTAGAGCGCCTTCAGCTTTTTTTCTTGGAAGGAGAATGAAAAAGCAGGATTTTGTAAGTGCGTTGTTGAAATGTATAAGGTACCGCTCTGGTATAATTAATCCAGGAGGAGAAGTGGCTTCATGGATACGCTAATCGATCAGTTTACCCACTTTCTCGCAGTAGAAAAAGGACTTGCAGCAAATACGCTGGAATCCTATCAACATGACTTGGTAATGTACGCTGCTTATTTGAATGACCAGGGAATTAGCAAGATAGAAGATACTACGCGTACTCATATCGTTGGCTATCTATTTATGCTTCAGGAGAAAGGACGGGCTACGGCTACGTTATCTAGGAATATGGCATCCATACGTGCTTTTTATCAGTTCTTGGTTCGAGACCGTCATATGACAACTGATCCATCTATTCATCTGGAAACACCCAAAATCGAGAAAAGGTTGCCTAAGGTGTTGTCAGTAGAAGAGGTGGAGCGGTTATTAGATGGTCCAAAAGGAAATGTACCTATAGCATATCGTGATAAAGCCATGCTAGAATTACTATATGCGACCGGAATTCGCGTTTCCGAGTTAGTATCCTTACAACTGGGGGATATTAATTTGGACATGGGCTTTGTCAAATGTATGGGGAAAGGTTCCAAGGAACGCATGATTCCACTTGGTAGCATTGCCATTCAAGTGATCCGAACCTATTTGGAACGGGGGCGTCCACAGCTTGTTAAGGCAAGTTCAGACCAGGCCTTGTTTTTAAATCATTTAGGCACACAGATTACGCGCCAAGGGTTTTGGAAAATTATTAAAAAATATGCCTTACAAGAGGGAATTCAAAAGGAGATTACACCGCATACCTTGCGACACTCCTTTGCAACACATCTTTTAGAAAATGGTGCAGACTTGCGATCTGTACAGGAAATGTTGGGACATGCCGATATTTCTACCACTCAAATTTATACGCATGTAACGCGTACGCGCATCAAAGATGTCTATGCAAAAACACATCCTCGTGCCTAAAGAGATGGACGTACACTTTACAAGGCAGACTTCAAGCGCATAAGGAGGAACACACAAATGAATCGTTTTTCACGTGTATTTTTAATTGTGTTGGATAGTGTTGGAATTGGTGAATTGCCTGACGCTAAGAAATTTAATGATGAAGGTTCTCATACACTTGGTCATATTGCACAAAAGGTAGATGGGTTCGCACTTCCGCATCTTGCAGAATTGGGTCTGGGTACTATTGCTCCTCTACATAATGTACCAGCTGTGGCTGCACCTCGCGCGCACTATGGCAAAATGAAAGAAATCTCTATGGGAAAAGATACAACAACTGGACATTGGGAAATTATGGGGTTGCATGTATCTACTCCGTTTAATACATATCCAGATGGATTTCCACAAGAATTAATTGAGGAATTCGAGCAACGCATCGGGCGTAAAGTATTAGGTAACAAGGTAGCATCCGGAACCGAAATTCTGGATGAATTAGGCGAAGAGCATATGAAAACAGGTGCAGTAATTGTGTATACGTCTGCTGATAGCGTATTCCAAGTTGCTGCTCATGAAGAAATCGTACCGTTAGAAGAGCTATACAAGATCTGTGAGATTGCCCGTGAGCTTACACTGCGTGACGAATATGCGGTTACACGTGTAATTGCTCGTCCGTTTTTAGGAAAACCAGGGGCATTTGAACGTACGTCAAATCGTCATGACTATTCTGTGAAGCCATTTGACAAAACGGTTATGAACAACCTTGTAGAGGCAGGACTCACTTCCATTGCGATTGGTAAAATCTCTGATATTTATGCAGGAGAGGGCGTAAGTAAAGAGATTCGATCCAAGGACAACATGGATGGAGTAGATAAACTACTTCAAAGCATGCAAGAATCCTTCACAGGACTTAGCTTTGTAAATCTAGTTGATTTCGATGCCAAATATGGTCATCGCCGCGATCCAGAAGGGTACGGAAAAGCGTTAATGGAATTTGACGCACGTGTTCCTGAGCTACTGGCAGCTTTAAAAGAAAATGATTTACTTATCATAACAGCTGACCATGGAAATGACCCAACTCATCATGGCACTGATCATACTCGCGAATATGTACCTATACTGGCTTACTACAAAAACTTGGAGACAGGCAAAAATCTAGGTGTGCGTGAAACATTTGCTGACCTAGGGGCAACCATTGCCGAAAACTTCGAAGTGAAAATGCCGAAAATCGGTCAAAGTTTCTTAGCTCAATTGTAGGGGGAGAGCATACATGTCCAAAATTCTTGAAGCAAAGGCGTTTATTGAGGAAAAGCTTACTCAAAAGCCAACGATCGGCTTAGTTTTAGGCTCAGGTCTAGGTGTTTTGGCAGATGAAATTGAAGAAGCTACTGTTATTCCATACAACGAGATTCCCCATTTTACAAAATCAACAGTAGTAGGACATAAAGGGCAGCTTGTTATTGGAAAATTGAGAGGTAAGCAGGTAGTAGCGATGCAAGGACGCTTTCACTACTATGAAGGGCATGAATTGGAAGCTGTTGTGTTCCCGATTCGTGTTATGAAAGCGATTGGTGTAGAAACCATCATTGTTACGAATGCAGCAGGTGGCGTCAATGAATCCTACAAACCAGGCGATCTGATGTTAATTTCTGATCATCTCAATCTGACGTACCGCAATCCGTTAATCGGTGGAAATGATGAGTCTTTAGGCGCTCGCTTCCCCGATATGTCTGAAGCTTATTCCAAACGTTTACGTGAGCTTTCTAAAGAGATTGCAGCTACATTGGGCATCCAATTACAAGAAGGCGTGTATGCAGGGCTATTAGGTCCATCCTATGAAACTCCTGCTGAGATTCGCATGTTGCGTATTCTAGGCGGGGATGCTGTTGGGATGTCTACAGTACCAGAGGTAATCGTGGCTCGCCATATGAACATAGAGGTACTCGGTATTTCTTGCATCAGCAATATGGCGGCAGGAATTCTTGATCAACCATTATCCCATGACGAGGTAATGGAGACGACTGAGAAGGTAAAAGCCGAGTTTCTTTCCTTAGTAAAAGGTGTAATTGAAAAGATGTAATCCTTCATAATCTGTCGACGAGTGAAACACAAGGAATGCTTTCAAGCATTCACAAGAACCCCTTTGGCTTTTCTGCCCAAAGGGGTTTTTGTGCTAATGGTGATATCCTAAACCAAGTGATAATTGGGAAACGGTTCGTAATACTTTCAGCTGAAAATCATTCATATGAGGAAGCATGCGTTCAGATGGTCCGATTAGACTGATGGAAGCGATGGCTTGTCCGGTTGCATCAAAAATAGGGGCTGCAACAGCCGTTACACCAACATTGCGCAGATTGGAGCTAACTTCATAGCCGTTTCTCCTAATCGTTGTCAGACGCTGTTTCATTTCCTCAGTAGAAGTAAGGGATTGAGGGGTGTATGCTTTTAGTCCAGATGCAAGAACTTCATCAATAAAAGTCTCAGATTGATAAGCAAGCAAACACCGAGCACTACTTGTCGCATATAAAGGAAACCGCCGATAGGCATCAACGGTAAAGCGAATAGGATATTCGGAGTCGATTTTGTCCACATAAATAGCATCTTTACCATCCATAATACAAAGACATACCAATTCTTTGGTCTGGTCTGCCAGTTCTACAAGATGGGGTTTTGCATATTCTACGGTATTGTGATCACGTAATACCTTTGAACCTAATTCAAGTAGGGTATAACCAAGCGCATATTGCTTGGTTTTTTGGTTTTGGCGAATAAAGCCCTCACTCTCAAGTGTGGTTAGTAATTTATGTGCGGCGCTTTTGGACATCGCCAGTTTTTTACTTATTTCTGTTACACCCAATTCTTTAGGAGAATCTAAGAAGAGTTGCATAAGATGACAGCTTTTTTTAACGGAAGATAAGAAGTTGTCCATCCGATTATTCCTTTCCTATGAAAAGTCATACACGATTGACTGGTATTCCAAAAAATGGGGAAAAGCCCTGATGTAACGGTATTGTATCATGGACACATAATTTTCACAAATAATTGATTTTTGAAAATATTCATGCTAAAATTCACATATCGTTCCTATATGGATAACTATGTTCACGATAAGAGAACAATAAAAGAGAGTATGGGGGGCTTATAATGAAGAAACAAGCGTGGTCAGTTTTATCGGTTATTGCACTTTCGGCCGTATTGATGGCAGGCTGTGGAAGCTCAGCACAACCAGTGGGAAGCAATGATGCAAAATCTCAATTCGAGGACAAGCTCGTTATTGCTGGAAATGGTGCTACCGTAGAAAAATTGATGAAAGACGAGATTTTTAAAAAATTTAATGAAAAATATCCGAATGTAAAGCTCTCCTATGTATCAGGTGTTTCTACTGAAATTGTAGCCAAGATAAAGGCACAAAAAAACTCTCCACAAATAGACCTAGCCATCATAGAGGGCGGTGAGCAGGAAAAAGGCCGTACAGAAGGATTATGGCAACCGATTACAGCAACAGATATTCCCAATGCGGCTAATGTAGCTGATGACTTAAAGGTGTTAGAAAATTCAGGAGTTGCGGTCAATTTCACACCTATGGGTATCTCCTATAATACTGACCTAATAAAGGAAAAGGGTTTACCCGTGCCAGAATCCTGGAATGATCTTGCCCGTCCTGAAATGAAAGGCAATTTGATTTTAACCGATATTACTAGCAACTTCGGGCGTAGTGCGTTAATCATGCTTGCGTATGCCAATGGCGGTTCGGAAAAAGAAATGGAGGAGGGCTTCAAAAAGCTAGAGATGATTGCGGGATATATGCCTACATTTGCAAAGTCTGCTGCACAGCTCCAACAGAATTTGCAAAGTAAGACCTCTGCCTACACAGCGTGGACAATGGCACGGAGCATTACACAAAAAAAAGCAGGATTACCGCTTGAATTCGTCTTTCCCAAAGAAGGGGCTAATATAGTGCCAAATGTAGCGGTTATGGTTAAAGGGGCAAAGCATCCTGAGGTAGCAAAGGAATTTATGAATTTCTTACTAACAGATGAGGTGCAGAGCATGTATGCTTCAAAATTATATTACAATCCTGCTACCAAAGTGGACTTGCCGGATGATGTAGCCAAACAGCTTGATTTTGATCGGACCAAAGTTGTGAACTTTGATTATGCCGTTTTAGGAAGTAAGACGGGAGAGTGGATTAATCGCTTCAACAAGGAAATTGCGCCCAAAGTAGGAAAGTAGGTGTCCACATTGACAAAAGTGCCGGATGTAGAATTTATAAATATTCAGAAAAGGTTCCAAAATCAGATTATTGTTGATGACTTCCAGCTTCAAATTGAGCAAGGCGAGTTCATCTCCTTGCTAGGTCCTTCTGGTTGTGGCAAAACAACAACGTTAAATATGATAGCCGGTTTTTTAGATCCAGATCAGGGTGATTTGCTCATTAAAGGAAGGAGGATGAATGGAGTTCCCCCCTATAAGAGAGAATTGGGTATGGTATTTCAAACCTATTCCTTATTCCCGCACATGACGGTAGGGGAAAACATTGGCTATGGATTAAAATTACGCAAACTATCTAAAGCAGAACAGAAGGAGCGAATCCAAAAGGTCCTAGAGCTGGTGAAGCTACCACATGTAGCAGATCGATACCCCAAGCAGCTTTCAGGTGGACAGCGTCAACGTATTGCCATTGCCAGAGCATTAGTTGTAGAGCCGTCACTGTTACTTCTTGACGAGCCATTAAGCAACCTAGATGCGAAATTACGTGAAGAATTACGTGATGAGTTGAAGCGGCTACATCAGGAAATTGGAGTTACGACCATTTTTGTTACGCATGATCAGGAAGAAGCATTATCCCTATCCGATCGAATAGTAGTCATGAATTACGGACGTGTAGAGCAAATCGGTCGACCTCATGAAATTTATCATCATCCAGCAACAGAATTTGTTCATACGTTTATTGGCAAGTCAAATCGAATACCTGGTCGTATTACCGCTATAAACGGTCAGATCATGACGATTAAAACAGATGGAGATTGGGAGATACAAGCTATTGTGACTAACAAAAATCTACAGATAGATCAACGAGTGATAGCCAATGTCCGTCCAGAGAAAATCAAACTATTTTCCTTGAATGACCGATCAAACGATAAATCCTCCATGGATAATAAAGTATACGGACAACTGACATTTTCCTCATTTCTTGGTGCCTATACGGAATGTAGGGTGCAGATTGGAGGAGTCCAGCTAGATGTACGCGTGCAAGAATCGAGTGTGCTTACAGAAATGAAGCAAGAAGCAACGATCATTTGTCAATGGGAAAAGGAAGATGTTTTTGTAATGGCGGAGAGGAGGGAGTAAAGATGTCAAAACGACTTGGCTATCTGTTATTACTTCTACCGGCCATGATTATTTTACTTGGTGTCTTTCTTATACCTATGCTTTTTATTCTTCTTTTAAGTTTGGAAGGAGCAGAGGGGCAGTTTAGTTGGTCCAATTATCTCATGTTTTTTCAGGATACATATTATCTAGAGATACTAGGACGAACAATCTCTCTAAGCTTATACACCGTTGCCTGCACATTACTACTAGCCTATCCTGTAGCCATGTTTATGGCCCGTACACAGGGAAAGCTGCGCGGGCTTGTCACGATGTTAATTTTGTGTCCACATCTTATAAGTGTTGTGATACGAAATTTCGGCTGGGTAGTCATTTTGGGAGATACAGGCTGGCTGAATAGCATGCTGCTAAAAGTAGGGATTATTGAAGCGCCACTCCGCTTGTTATACAACGAATTAGGCATTGTTATAGGCTTAACGGATGCGTTTATTGCTTATATGGTATTGGCAATTGCGACTAGTCTTTATACCATTGATGCTTCCTTGTATAAAGCGGCTTCTATCTTAGGAGCAACACGCCTTCAATCTTTTTTTCACATAACCTTACCGCTGAGCATGCCTGGTGTGTTTGCCGGCATTACACTGGTTTTCAGTTTGTCGATGAGTGCCTATGTAACACCAGCCCTAATGGGAGGAACGTCGGTTAAGGTTATTCCTGTACTAGCCTTTGAACAAATCATGTCGACCCTTAACTGGCCATTAGGAGCAGCACTCGCTATCTTATTGCTTTCAAGTACGGTTGTGCTGGTCACTTTGTTTAGTCGATTCGTAGAAACAAAACGGTATAAAGAGGTGTTTACATCATGAGACAAGGAAGATTTTCTTGGCTAGGTGTTATCACCGTTGCCATTTTGATTTTTGTAAATGCGCCTTTTTTGATTATTGTTCCAAGCTCATTTACAACTGCCGGCTACCTATCGTTTCCCCCTGAAGGGTTTTCCTTGGATTGGTATAAGCAAATCCTAGATCGGCCTGAGTTTATAGAAGCCTTCTGGTTTAGCCTCCAGTTGGCAGCTATCACAGCCATCCTTTCGACCTTGTTTGGAACAATAGCCGCCATCGCAATCTCCAAATATCAATTTAAGGGTAAAAATATTATCAGCGGCTTGCTCTTGTCACCTTTAACCGTGCCGTCACTGATTATTGGTATCGCGGCGCTGTTGTTCTTTACCCGTCTCGGGCTCGGGGGAACATTCTTAGGCTTGCTTCTAGCACACATATTAATTTCAATTCCTTATGTCGTACGACTTGTTTTGACGGGGTTAACTACCTTTGATTACACCTTAGAAAAGGCGGCGTATATGCTAGGGGCAAGACCGGTGCATGTGTTTTGGGATATTACATTACCGATGCTGCGTCCAGCGATTTTGTCAGGCTTTATTTTTTCGTTCCTGACTTCCTTTGATAATGTGACGGTATCCTTATTCCTAGTTGCTCCAGATACAACAACGTTACCGCTCGCCATTTTTACCTACATGCAGGAATCACTTGATCCAATGGTGGCTTCTATTTCATCGGTTGTTATTCTGATTAGTTTATTTTTTATCTTTTTATTGGAAAAGGTATATGGTTTAGATCGTTTATTTGGACTAAACGCACAACAACACTAATGGAGATGTCATCTACCTATGGCCCTATATACTTATTTGCAAGAACAAATGCCTACCTTTATGCAACACTTAGAGGAGAGTGTCAATATTGATTCTCCTTCTAAACATAAATCACAGAGCGAAAAAATAATTGCTTGGTATATAAAAGTCATGCATAAATTAACAGGCGGAAGGGTTCACCGTTATACGAACCCCACCTATGGCGACCAATTGCGCTGGGAGGTAGGGACAGGAAGGAAAAGAATCTTATTAGTCGGTCATTATGATACAGTATGGCCACTACAGGAGAGTATAAAGAGACCATTTCGTTGCGAGGATGGAAAGGCATACGGACCCGGGGTCTATGATATGAAAGCAGGGATTCTTCAAGCTATTTTTGCCATTCAAGCTCTGAATAGATTTGATCGCCTTCCAAAGGATAAAACGATTGTACTTCTTCTTACAGGAGATGAGGAAATCGGTAGCCCGACTTCTCGATTGATTTTGGAAGAGGAAGCGAAAAAAGCAGAGGTTGCGTTCATATTAGAACCGCCGGTAGCTCCTCATGGGGCATTGAAGACGTGGCGCAAAGGTAGCTCGCAGTACACGATTCAGGTATCGGGGGTTTCGGCTCATGCTGGAGTTGATCACGATAAAGGAATTTCAGCTATTCAAGAAATAACCTATCATATTCAACGTTTGCACTCGCTGACCAATTATGCGAATGGAACAACGGTTAATGTGGGGACAATTACAGGCGGGGTTGGGCGAAATGTAGTAGCCGATTATGCTGAAGCCGAGGTAGATGTGCGAGTGCAATCTGAAGAAGAGGCCGAACGAATTCACCAGATCATGATGTCTTTGCAGCCAGTTCTTCCTGGAACAAAGCTAGTTGTGAAGGGAGGTATCAATCGTCCGCCGATGGAAAAAACGGAGAAAAGCTATGCACTTTTTGCGTTAGCGAAGTATATTTGTGAACAGGAGTTCTCCTGCTCCTTAACAGAAGAGGGAACAGGTGGTGTTAGCGATGGTAACTTTGTCGCAGCTTGCGGGGTTCCCACGTTAGATGGATTAGGGGCAAGTGGCGATTATGCCCATTCCCCGCGTGAGTTCATCTGGATAAAAGATCTTCCAAAACGAACGACACTATTAGCTCGTTTGTTAGAAGAATGTTAAAAAGGATAGATAAGACTCTCTTGATCCAAACCTAGGCCAGGACTGCTTTTATGGATAAATGGGTGGGGCAGGTTAGAGAGTCTTTCCTTTACATGTTACGATGCAAGGTCAAAAATGTATGCGTTATGTTACATATGTAAGATAATTCTGTCAGATGAACATAAAAAAATATAAAATAAATAAATTATAATAATGAAAGACAAAGAATGGGATATTTCAAACAAGAGACAAAATGAAAGCGTTATCATCGCTTTATTACCAAGACTATTTTGATTTAAAACGAAAAGTTTATGAAAATTGACCGGCAAGTTCAGTTTGTAGCATACATTTGTAGGAAATTCATGTTAGTTCTATTCACTTTGTTTATAATATTTTATGTTTGTAGGGGCTGTAATTCGTTGACACCGTAATAAATTCGTAATATTTTTATATGTAACAGACAGTTTGTTTCGTTATTTTGCGAAATTCGTAATGAAATGGAAAAGTACGAAAGTGAATTCGTAGAGTAGATGAGATCAAACAGAAATAAGAGTAAAATGGAGTGGTAAGATTGAGGAAAATCGACCATGTGGATAGGCAAATCTTGCAGATCCTCCAAGAAGATGGCCGAACTCCTTATACAGAGATTGCTCACCAATTAAAAGTGAGTGAAGGCACGATTCGCTCGAGGATATCTCGTCTATTACATGATGGAGTTTTTCAATTCGTCATTCGCACCGATCCGGAAAAGCTAGGGCTTAATGTGCTGGCGTTTATCGGGCTAACCACGAAATTGGGCAAACAGAAACAAGTAGCTGCGGAGTTAACGGAACTACCTCAGGTTACATTTGTGGGGGCTTTTAGTGGTAAGCACGATTTAATCATACAAGCCTGTTTTTACAGTAATGATGAGCTGATTATCTTCGTTAATGAGCAACTCTCGCGAATCGATGGCATACTCGCTGCCGATGTCTCTTTGGAGCTAAAGCAGTATAAAGAATCTTTTTCGTATGTGCGTGAAGAGGATATTACGACACCAGAAGGGGGTTAAACAAGCCGGCTTTAGAACCGTATCTCCCGATGCTAGATTTTTCAGAAAAAACATACAATGAGAGCATTGTGCTATGAATCATGCATCTATTAGGTATAGGGCATGATTTAGTGAACTATTTGCCCTCTGTTTTGATGTATGATCAACCTTCTGAATTGCACTGATTAGAAAGACATTATACAGTCTCTAGGTTTTTATCTAGAATATTCAGAATGAATAACCTATTTGGTTTACTTTACTTAAGTAGTACAATAACGCATAAGATTTATGGAAAGAAAGAATTGGTTCATTTCATGTGAATAGATAACTAAGATTGGATAATAGCTTTCATGCAAACATGGATAGTGCATGCTCGAAAACTGTCGAATATTGTAAAATACTTGCTTGAAAAATGATGATCGCTTGTACAGTAGCACAATCATATATTCACATATGGTCATCTAAGATGCACCAAGGTGGATTGTGTAGAGATAGTAGAAATCTTTTAAGGGGGAATGAGGTTTGCTCCGTTACCTTGGTAAACGTGTTATTTTTATGTTTGTTTCGTTGTTTTTAATTGTTACCGCGACTTTTTTCCTGATGCATTCAATTCCGGGTGGACCATTCACCGGTGAACGTAATGTACCACCAGAAATTCAAAGAGCGCTGGAAGCAAAGTACAATCTGGACCTACCGATTAGTCAGCAGTACCTGCTGTATTTGAAAGGAATTATTACTTGGGATTTGGGTCCATCCTTTACTGAGAAATCATCAACGGTTAATGATATGATCAATCGTGGATTTCCTGTATCAGCACACTTAGGTTTACAGGCTTTATTAGTCGCTATTTTTGGCGGAATTTCCTTAGGTGTTATTGCCGCTCTCTATCATAATAAATGGCAGGATTATAGTGCCATGTTGATTGCGGTGCTTGGACTTTCGGTACCTAGCTTTATCCTAGCAAGTTTTTATCAATATTTCTTCTCGATTGAGCTTGGATGGTTCCCGATTGCAAAATGGGAAACTTGGAAGCATACAGTCTTACCGACATTCGCGTTGGCAGCAAGTCCGCTTGCCTTTATCGCACGTCTAACTCGTTCTAATATGATAGAAATTATGGGACAAGATTATATTAAAACAGCTAAATCTAAAGGATTAAGTACTTTCGTTATCACAGTAAAACATGCGATCCGAAATGCACTTTTACCTGTTATTACTTACTTAGGACCTTTGTCTGCTAGCATTTTGACTGGGGCTTTCGTAGTTGAAAGAATTTTTGGTATTCCTGGTCTTGGTAGAGAATTCGTTATATCCATTACGAATCGTGATTATACGGTTATCATGGGTACAACTGTCTTCTATGCGATGATACTTGTAGTCATGGTTTTGATTGTGGATATTGCCTATACATTGATTGACCCACGCATTAAGCTTGGCGATGTTGGAAGGGAGTAGTGACAGAATGCAATTAACAGAAAAACACTTTGAGCCTGTCTCTGTAGATGCTAGTCAGGCTGAACAAATTAAGCGTCCAAGTTTATCCTTTTGGCAAGACGCATGGCGTCGTCTTAAACAAAATAAAGTAGCTATGGTTTCGCTTATCTTTTTGGTAGCCCTAATTGTCTGTGCTATTGTTATGCCAATGGTGAGTTCTAACGACTACTTCTCTACAGATTTAACTGGTAAAAACAAAAAGCCTTCCATGGAACACTTTTTTGGAACGGATGATCTAGGACGGGATATGTTCGTTCGTATTTGGTACGGTGCACGTATCTCCCTTGAAGTAGGTTTTGCCGCTGCCTTTATTGATTTGATTGTTGGAGTACTTTGGGGTGGTATCGCAGGTTTCTATGGTGGTAAAGTGGACGAGGTTATGATGCGCATTGCTGATATCCTGTTTGCTATTCCATATCTATTAGTAGTTATCTTACTTCTGGTTGTATTAAAACCTGGTGTTACGACTATTATTTTAGCCCTTACCATAACGGGCTGGATCGGGATGGCCAGGATTGTAAGGGGACAGATGCTACAGCTTAAGCAGCAGGAATACGTACTAGCTGCGAAATCGCTTGGTGCTGATAGCAAACGCATTATCTTTAAGCATTTGATCCCAAATGCTTTGGGTCCGATCATCGTAACGTTGAGTTTGTCGATTCCAAGTGCGATTTTTGCCGAAGCATTCTTATCCTTCCTTGGTCTAGGGGTTTCTGCACCAGTTGCTTCGTGGGGAACCATGGCATCAGAGGGATTGCCGGCTATGAAGTATTACCCATGGCGTTTAATGTTCCCAGCTGTTTTTATCAGTTTAACCATTTTGGCCTTAAACCTGTTGGGTGACGGTATTCGAGATGCAGTAGACCCACGCTTACGTAAATAGGAGGGATTAGGATGGAACGAATTTTGGAAGTAAAAGATTTGCATGTTTCCTTCCACACCTATGCTGGTGAAGTGAAAGCTGTGCGTGGCGTAAACTTTCATGTAAATAAAGGGGAAGCAGTAGCAATTGTAGGGGAGTCCGGCTGTGGAAAGTCGGTAACAGCTCAATCTTTGATGAAGCTAATTCCGACGCCTCCGGGTGAATATAAGCAGGGCCAGATTTTGTTTAATGGTCAGGATATTATTAAAAAGACAAATAAAGAGATGGAATCTATTCGCGGTAAAGAAATCGGTATGATTTTCCAAGACCCGATGACTTCCCTTAACCCAACCATGACGATCGGTAATCAGATCATGGAGGGCTTGATTAAACATCAAAACATGAGCAAAGCCGCTGCTAAAGAACGTGCCATTGAACTATTAAGCATTGTAGGCATTCCACAACCAGATCGCCGTGTGAACCAATACCCGCATGAATTTTCCGGTGGTATGCGCCAACGCGGCATGATCGCAATCTCTCTTTCATGTTCGCCAAAGCTGTTAATTGCCGACGAGCCAACAACAGCTCTTGATGTAACCATTCAAGCGCAAATTCTTGATTTGATGAAAGATTTGCAAAAGAAAATGGGAACTTCTATTATCATGATCACGCATGATTTGGGTGTAGTTGCTGAAATGTGCGATCGTGTAGTCGTTATGTATGCTGGCAAAGTCATTGAAGAGGGTACGGTAGACGAAGTATTCTACAATCCTCAGCATCCTTATACAAAAGGCTTGCTGCGCTCTGTACCACGACTCGATTTAAATCGTGATGAGCCGCTTACTCCAATCTTCGGTACTCCGCCGGATCTGTTAAAACCTCCAGTGGGATGCGGCTTTGCTGCACGCTGTGAGTGCACAATGAAGGTATGCATGGAATACGATCCAGAATTGACTACAATTAGCGACAGTCAACGCGCCGCCTGCTGGTTACAGCATCCGTTAGCACAAGCTCGCACAGGTTCGTAAGGGAGGAGGAGCACAGATGTCAAACAAAGCTATGTCAAACGATGATACATTGGTTGAGGTACGCAATTTAAAGAAATACTTTAAGATCGGTGAAAATACATTAAAGGCAGTCAATGACGTATCCTTTACGATCAAACGCGGTGAAACCCTAGGAATCGTAGGCGAGTCTGGCTGTGGGAAGTCTACTGCTGGTCGTACAATTCTTCGCTTATACGATCCAACTGAAGGACAAGTAATTTTTGAGGGCAAAGATTTGGCCAAATTAAGCCCTGCTGAAATGAAAGCAATGCGTCGTAACATCCAGATGATTTTCCAAGATCCATACGCTTCTCTTAACCCGCGTATGACAGTTGGCGATATTATTGGTGAAGCATTAGATATTCATGGGCTGGCTAGTGGTTCAAAACGTAAAGAACGCATCCAAGAATTGTTGTCATTAGTAAGCTTGAATCCTGAGCATATGAACCGTTTTCCACATGAGTTTTCTGGTGGTCAGCGTCAACGTATTGGGATTGCACGCGCTCTAGCTGTTGAACCGAAATTTATCGTGTGTGACGAACCGATTTCAGCATTGGACGTATCCGTGCAAGCTCAGGTTGTTAACTTATTGGAGCAGTTGCAAGAAAAAATGGGCTTAACGTATATGTTTATCGCCCATGACTTGTCCATGGTAAAATACATTTCTGATCGGGTTGGCGTTATGTATTTAGGAAAAATGGTAGAGCTAGCAGATAGTGAAAAGCTGTATGAAAAACCGCTCCATCCGTATACACAAGCTTTATTATCTGCGATTCCTATTCCAGATCCTGAAATCGAGCGTACTCGTGAGCGTATCGTCCTGCAAGGCGATGTACCGAGTCCAATGAATCCACCAAGCGGTTGTCATTTCCGTACGCGTTGCCCGAAAGCAATGCCGGAGTGTGCAGCGAAGGAGCCAGCTTGGAAAGAGATTGAATCAGGTCATTTCGTAGCTTGTCACTTGTTCAACTAAATTCGTTATTCTCTGCGAAAAACGAGTTCAATAGAAAACGGCGCCTTGCAGTACAGCAGGGCGCCGTTGTTCTTTTATCCGGTAAAGCATGGCATTTTTTCATTTCAAATTATATCCAAAAATTGTAGAGAATCGTATTTTGTAAAACGGTGTGGTAATCATTTGTAAAGTTATTATTTTGTGAAATTTTACAGTTTTTTAGTAATTAAGTCCCTCTGTTTATCCGATATAGATAATAAGTTTCATGTTTCTTTTATACATATGAATAATTCGTGGTACTATAGGCTCGATATGTGCCGGGTCTTTTAACATGTTAGGAGGATGATAATAATGATCAAGGGAGTTAGGGGGTTAAAGGATAACTGGAGGCCCTCTTTAACAAACATAAGAAAAGCAAGACTTCATATGGGGAACTCCATAGCAACTAAAATGATTATCTGGGGAATCATCATGGTTCTATTGATCTTTGGAACCTTAGAAACGATCGTATTGTCTTTCTCCAAAAATACGTTAATCAACATTACAACCAAACAATCTAAAATGTTGACAGAGCAATACACAGCCAGTGTTGATGATTGGATAAATTCAATTGCGACAAAAGTAAAAAGCTCTGCTTCAAAGAATGTAATGCGTACCAACATTGATACCCTGGTAAAAGATGAATTTAAATTGTTGCGACAGAGTTTTCCGGAAATTAAAAAGATTCATCTAGTGAATGGAAATACAGGAATCGAAGAGTATTCATTAACTACTATGAATTTCACGAATTTTAATGATAAACCCTTTTTTAAAGAGGCAGTTTCTAAAAAACAAATGGTTATTTCTGGTGAAGATATTCAACCTCATGTAGAAAAAAGCTATGGCTACATCGCAACACCAATTGGCCCATCTAATAGCGATACAAGCCGTATCCTAATAGTTGCCTTTTCTATGCAAAAATTGCTAGACAGCGTAGCAGGAGTTCAGTTCATGGAAAATGGCTACGGCTATGTATTAAATGAGAATGGTCTGGTCGTAGCTCATAAAAATGAGGAATACACGAACAATTTAGAGGTAGGTAGTAATCCGGCTTTTAAAGAATTGATGCAAAAAGTAGTAGATCGCTCAAGTACAAATGTTATTTACAAAGATAATGGAATCGAATCATTCGCATCAATTGCTCCATTAAAAACGTTGCCATGGAGCTTGGTATTAAGCACAAGCCTGTCGGAAATCTACGGAGAAGTTAACAGCATGGGCTGGATTATATTCTTAGTCAGTATTCCGGTCACTGTGCTAGCAGGTGTAGCCATTTGGTGGTATGCAAATTCGATGAAACGGCAATTATTATCTGTAACAACACAAATGCAGCGAGTTGGCAGTGGAGACTTCACGACAAAAATTGAGGTGCGGGGTAAAGACGAAATTGCTCAAGTCGGACAAGCACTTAACCAGATGGTGGGTGAACTAAAGGATTTAATCACCCGTGTACAAAGTCAAGCAGTTGTCTTACATGTGGCATCTGGTGAGTTGCAGAAACATTCTGAAGCAAATACCGTATCCTTGCATCAGATTTCAGGCACGTTAACTGGGATATCTGAACGTATATCCATGCAAAATCGAGAAGTGCAGAATACTGTGACTACTGTTTCGGAGATCTCCGAGGGGGTGGAGCAGGTTGCGATATCAGCAGAAGCTACATCTCATGCTACATCGAAAACATTAGAACGGGCACAGGTCGGCATGAAGCAGGTTCAAGATGTAGTGGAGGTTGTTCGTGGTGTTACGAAAGAAATCGGACAAAATGCGAATCGGATGCATTCGTTACGCCAACGCTCAAATGAAATTGCAGAAATCGTTAAAATGATAACGGGAATCGCATCTCAAACCAATCTGCTTGCTTTAAATGCAGCCATAGAAGCAGCACGGGCGGGAGAAGCAGGTAAAGGATTCTCGGTTGTAGCAAGCGAGGTTCGCAAGTTAGCAGAGGAAAGCAGCAGCTTCTCAGAAAAAATTGCAGCAATCGCGGGATCGATTAACTATGAAGCAAAAGAGATGACGCAAAATATGGATGAGGTAGTAAAACAAGCGGATGTTGGACTTACATCCGTGGAAATGGTAGGCCAATCCTTTACCCATATCTTACAGGAGATTCAGGCGGCTGCTGAACAGGGTGAATCCATGACGGCTATTTCAGAAGAGATGGCAGCCGGTAATCAAGTTGTTAGTAGCTCCATGCAAAACTTGTCACAAAGGTCTGGGGAGATTGATCAATCACTGATTGAAGCAGTTACTACTATCGAAGCGCAGTTAAAAGCGATTGCAGAGATAAATAAAAACGTCCAAAGTATGCAAGAATTATCAAATGATTTAGAAG
>NZ_LSSO01000140.1:0-17135 GCF_001645205.1 Brevibacillus sp. SKDU10
ATCTGCTATCCCCTGCCGGAAAACGTGGAAATCAAGGAGGCGAAAAAAGTTTGAAACAATTACGAAATAGCCGGAATCGAAAAACGGTACAACAAAGCGGACCGCCGGACAGCGGCCTTGAAAAAAGGCCTGGAATCAAGCGGCAGGAGCTGTAATTAAATAACCCTGCCGCTGAAGGATAAAGATGGCCTCATCCACAGAAACCTCACGGGGAGCGGGCGGCTTGTCCGCCTTGCGGTAGAGGTCAGGATTGTAAGGTTCATTCTTTTTGAGAATGTTGTAGATATGTTTCAATTTACCGCGATCGGCATCCCCGTTTTATTTCTTATTGGTGCCTTTCGCAGAAAGGAATGGTCTTAATTATGAAAAACATCGGCATTACCATTTATGGATGTGAGCAGGATGAGGCTGATGTGTTCAAGGAACTTTCGCCGCGCTTTGGCGTTATACCTGCCATTACAAGCTCTGCCGTATCAGAAACCAACGTAATGTTAGCCCCTGGAAATCAATGTATCAGCGTGGGGCATAAATCTGAGATTTCCGAATCCATTCTTCTTGCGTTGAAGGAATCCGGCGTCAAATATATCTCTACTCGAAGTATTGGTTACAATCACATAGACATGAAGGCCGCGAAAAGTATGGGTATTGCTGTCGGGAACGTGGCATATTCACCGGATAGCGTTGCCGATTATACATTGATGCTGATGCTTATGGCAGTACGCAACGCGAAATCTATTGTGCGCTCTGTGGAAAAACATGATTTCAGGCTGGACAGCGTCCGTGGCAAGGTACTGCGCGACATGACAGTCGGCGTGCTGGGAACCGGTCATATAGGCAAGGCGGTTATTGAGCGACTGCGGGGATTTGGATGTCATGTGCTGGCGTATGGTCACAACAAAGAGACGGCGTCAAATTATGTGTCCCTCAATGAATTGCTGCAAAAAAGCGACATTCTTACCATTCACGTACCGCTTAGCGCGGACACATACCATATGATCGGTAGCGAACAGATTAAAGCAATGAAACAGGGCGCGTTTCTTATCAATACAGCGCGAGGCGGGCTTATAGATACCGATGTGCTGGTTAAAGCATTGGAAAACGGAAAACTGGGCGGCGCCGCATTGGATGTATTGGAGGGAGAGGAAGGGCTTTTCTACTTTGATTGCACACAAAAACCAATTGATAATCAATTTTTACTGAAACTTCAAAGGATGCCGAACGTGATAATCACGCCGCATACGGCTTACTATACCGAACAGGCGTTGCGTGATACCGTTGAAAATACAATCAAGAACTGTCTGGAATTTGAGAGGAGAGAGACACTTGTATAGATTAAAAATAGCCATCCTGTTTGGAGGCTGCTCAGAGGAACATGATGTGTCGGTAAAATCAGCGAAAGAGATTGCCAACAACATTAACACAGAAAAATATGAGCCAATATACATTGGAATAACCCGATCCGGCGTTTGGAAAATGTGCGAAAAGCCATGCATGGATTGGGACAACGAAAGCTGCCGTTCGGCAGTGCTTTCTCCGGACAAAAGAATGCACGGGCTGCTTGTCATGCGGGATAAGGGATATCAAATACAGCGTATAGATGCGGCATTTTCGGTTTTGCACGGCAAATCGGGTGAAGACGGCGCCATACAAGGTTTATTTGAATTGTCCGGCATCCCCTATGTAGGCTGTGATATTCAAAGCTCGGCAGTGTGTATGGACAAATCGCTGGCATACATCATTGCGAAAAACGCTGGCATAGCTACTCCCGAATTTTGGGTTATTAATAAAGACGATAGGCCGGCGACAGATGCGTTTACCTATCCTGTTTTTGTTAAGCCGGCGCGTTCAGGCTCATCCTATGGCGTGAAAAAAGTCAATGGCGTGGACGAATTGGACGCTGCAATTGAATCGGCAAGCCAATATGACAGCAAAATCTTAATTGAGCAGGCTGTTTTGGGCTGTGAGGTCGGTTGTGCCGTATTGGGAAACAGTTCCGAGTTGATTGTTGGCGAGGTGGACCAAATCAGGCTGCAGCACGGTATCTTTCGCATTCATCAGGAAGCCGAGCCGGAAAAAGGCTCTGAAAACGCAGTTATAACCATTCCCGCAGACCTGTCGGCAGAGGAGCGAGGACGGATACGGGAAACGGCAAAAAAAATATATAAGGCGCTCGGCTGTAGAGGTCTTGCCCGTGTTGATATGTTTTTACAAGATAACGGCCGCATTGTACTAAACGAAGTCAATACCCTGCCAGGTTTCACGTCATACAGCCGTTATCCCCGTATGATGGTCGCTGCAGGTATAACGCTTCCTGAACTGATTGACCGCCTAATCGTATTAGCATTAAAGGGGTGATAAGCATGGAAAAAGGATTTACTTTTTTAGATGAAATATTACACGGTGTTCGTTGGGACGCTAAATATGCCACATGGGACAATTTCACCGGAAAGCCAGTTGACGGATATGAAGTAAATCGCATTGTAGGAACATACGAGTTGGCCGACGCGCTTTTGAAGGTAAAAGAACTGGCTGCTACCCAAGGGTACGGATTGCTTTTATGGGACGGTTACCGTCCCAAACGCGCTGTAAACTGTTTTTTGCAATGGGCTGCACAGCCGGAAGATGACCTGACAAAGGAAAGATATTATCCCAATATTGACCGAACCGAGATGGTTTCAAAAGGATACGTGGCTTCAAAATCAAGCCATAGCCGCGGAAGCGCAATTGATCTTACCCTTTATCGATTAGACACGGGTGAGCTTGTACCAATGGGGAGCGGATTTGATTTTATGGATGAACGCTCTCATCATACGGCAAAAGGAATTTCAGGCAATGAAGCGCAAAATCGCAGACGTTTGCGTTCCATCATGGAAAACAGTGGGTTTGAAGCATATAGCTTCGAATGGTGGCACTATGTATTAAGAAACGAACCATACCCCAATAGCTATTTTGATTTCTCTGTTAAATAAGCTTTTAACCGTTGCACGGGCAACCTATATAATGCTATCTCTTTCGGCACGAAAACCGTCGTTTGAAACTGGTTTGTAGGGAATTTATATATAGTAGATAGTATTGAAAATGTAAGGCAGGGCGATATTGGCTGAACCGCCTATTGACAATGGGCGGAGCAAACGGGTGTGTGGGGTATCGCCCATCTATTCGTTCAGTCTTGTTTTTCAGGCTCATCTTGCCGCAGGCCAGCAATTCGCAGATCAATTGCTATAGTTCCGCTGGGTACCGGGAGGAACAGGCCGCCCTTGCCGGCCATATCCTGCAGGAGCTCTGCAGCTGCAGCCTTTCTCTGTCCGTGACCGGCGTCGAGAAAGGAGGAAACTGAAAATGAAGAAGTATGGGTTTTTATTGTTATTTTTATTGTGCTTAGGTTTTGCCTTCATTAATAAAGCACCGTTTTTTCAGGATAAAGTAGAAATGCAAAAATATGATCAAAATCACAAAGATCATTTAGATAAAAGAGGGACTTCTGAAAGTACCCAAACAAAAACGATTACAAAAGAACAGATTTATCAAGGAAATCTGCTCTTAATCAACAGTAAATATCCTGTTCGACAAAAGAGTATAAAATCGGATGTCATAAATTTATTTACGCACAAAGAATTGACAAAGGGATATGGGTTACTTAATAACGAAATTAAATTATCAGAAGAAATAGCTGAAAAATTTTCGGAGATGATAGCTGCGTCTGAAGAGGATGGGGTTAGTAATTTCTTAATTAGCAGTGGTTATCGAGACTTTGATGAGCAAAACAGACTGTACGAGGAGATGGGGGCTGACTATGCTTTGCCAGCTGGTCATAGCGAACACAATTTAGGATTAGCACTTGATGTAGGGTCTACTCAAATGAAGATGGAAGAAGCACCTGAAGGAGAATGGATAGAAGAAAATTCTTGGAAATACGGCTTTATATTACGCTATCCCTTGGATAAAACGGATGTTACAGGAATTCAATATGAACCTTGGCATATTCGCTATGTCGGCTTGCCTCACAGTGCGATTATGCAGGAAATGAATTTAGCTTTGGAAGAATATTTGGATTATTTAAAAGAAGAAAAGAGCATTTCTGTTAGTGTTGATGGGAAAAAATATACAATTACATATTATCCCATTTCTCACAACGAGACAATTGAAGTTGAAGTACCAGCGAATGAACAGTATGAAATATCTGGTAATAATATTGATGGATTGATTTTGACCACTTTTTCTTGAATTAGGTTCTAAAATGATATAGTCATAGGTTTAAATGTAAAGTTAGGAGACGTATTCTATATGCTTACACTTACAGTTTTGTATACTTATTTTTGTACTATTATTTTTTGTATTGTGTTTCAAATTGGATTTTTAGTAAAGGTGCAACAAAAATTATCTATTAAGCATTTTCTATGGGTGTATGTTTTTCTTTTCTACCTTGCGCTAGTGTATATGGTGACGGGGATAGGGAATATATGGGTAATAGGAAGATATGAAACATTAATTCGTATAAGTGAAATCAACTTACTCCCTTTTGCTTCTGAAGGCAGTACTACGTATATTTTGAACATTATTTTATTTATGCCGTTAGGTTTTTTATTACCAACTATTTGGCCGCAGTTTAGATCAATTAAAAATGTTGCATATACTGGATTATTTTTTTCATTGGCTATTGAGCTAAGTCAATTGCTAAATCATAGGATTACAGATATTGATGATTTACTTATGAACACCCTAGGGGCGATTATTGGGTATTTAATATATAGTGTTTTATTTGTAATGGTACATAAAAGAGGTGAAAAAAAGCTTGATATTAAATCCTCTCTAGTAGTACAATACGAGGCTGTTTTTTATTTAGTTTGCTCGTTTATAGGTATGATATTACTTCATTATCCAATTTTATTTCGAAAAATTATCTAAATGAACATTATAATTGTCTGTTATATAACGAGGAAAGGGGTTAGGTTATCTGCTGCCTGAGGGAACAAAAATTATTTGACAAGAGAGAGGTTGATAGTATGAAAAATATCGGCATTATCATTTATAGATGTGAGAGGGTCGAGGCTGAAGTGTTCAATGTACTTTCGCCACGCTTTGGTGTCATACCTGCCATTACAAGCACTTGAGATTGGTTACGGTTATACAGCTGATGGGGGGAAAACATTCCCGTTTCGGGTAAAGAGATTAATCTTATGCCAACACTTGATGAAGTACTTAACCATTTTCCAGATCGTTCTTTTCTTATTCATATTAAAAGTGATGATGAAAATGAAGGAATCCAATTGGCTACTCACCTCAAGAAATTACCAGCGAAACGCCTTGATCAACTAACTGTATATGGTGGCGATAAACCAATTGCTGCGATAAAAGAGCGCATCCCTAGTTTACGAACAATGTCAAAAGCAACCATGAAAAAGGATCTTCTTACTTATATTGCGTTAGGGTGGACTGGCTACATGCCTTCAAGCCTGAAGCATGGAGAGTTACATATACCAGACAAAGTAGCTCCTTGGCTTTGGGGATGGCCAAATCGTTTTCTTAATCGAATGGATAAAGCAGATACTCGAGTTATCGTTGTAGGAGGAAATGGATTTGGATTTTCAAGTGGATTTGACTCATCTGAAGATATAAAACGCCTTCCTGACGATTATACAGGTGGAATTTGTCCAAATCGCATTGATAAAATAGCACCTTTATTTAAGAAATAAGGGATGATATAATAATCGAAGTTTTTTCATCTGTTTAACCATTTATATTTTAAAAGAAGACTTATTAATAATGTTGAAGTTTTATATACCGATAAACACCCCTGATTTCCATTATGTATAGGAAATCAGGGGTGTTTTTGGATGAATGGCCGCTAGATGTAAAAAATGAGCTGAATCCGCATAAATAACTAACTGTAGAGAAGTAAATTTTTCGTTTGGGGGTACTTTCAAACTCTTAGGTTGATGGGAATGGGATACTAAATTATTTTAAGTTGATGGCGATGTGGCGGTACTCCATTAAGAAATAAAAGAAGGCTGTCACCTTTGCCTTGTTGCGTGTTTTTCTTCACTCCCACCAATGTTTCATTTCACTATTTCAACGTCCCACAGCTTAGCGTTTCCGGAAATGATAATTGTAATTTGGCTTACCTTGTCAAAATACCACTCTACAGCCTCTGCCTCTTGACTATATTGTTCGTTTGAGTGAAATCTTTCTTTTCCATCTACGATTATTTTGACTTCACCCTTAAAGTCTCCAGTATCGGGAATACCGAAATTGAAATGAAGCCAGACATCTTTTTTGTTCCCTAGAATATAGTCGTATTTTTTGTTTGATTCACCTTCACTGCTGTACACGTTCATTTTAGGCTCTATTTTCTTACCTGCTACGGTGAAACTTGGAAGGTTCTCAGTCATAGGCGTAGTTCCTGTAATTTCTATCACATCAGTTAATGCATGAATAGGGCCTTCTCTTTTTTCTATAACATATTTGATGGTTTCTGAAATCACCATTATTCCAATTAGAAGAATAACAATAGATAGAGCCGAAACAATGAGCTTTTTATAAGAAATTTTTGAAGAAAATCCAACTCTATATGCAATATAGCCAATCATTGCACCTAATGTATTGGATATAACATCATCTACATCAAAGCTACCAAGATAAGTTAAAGCCTGAAGAGTTTCTAGAACGAGAATCGTTAGAACAAACAAAGATATGAACTTCCCAAATCTTACACGATACAACAGGGGAATTAGTACTCCAAAAGGGATAAAAGCAGCAATGTTTCCAAAATCAACAATCCATGAAAAAGTTAGTTCTGGAAATTGAAGTGGTACTCCTTCTGGAACAAACATAAATGTGTATCCATATTCACTGGTTGCACGTTCTACTCTCTTAAAAGCAAAGAACATAAAATATAAAATTAATATTGTGTATAAAATGGTTCCTGTAAAGATGAGTTTCCGTAATTTCGCTTCCATAATATCTCCTATGATTATATTTATCCATAGAACTCTTAGCCATATGTTTATGTGCGTTAACATTCTAATATTCTTGTAGACGGATGTAAGGAAAGGGGGGAACCTAGTTAGGGAAACAAAAATCCCATGAAGATTTGAATCCCAAAACGCCGAAGGAATATGCAAGCGACCTGAAACACTTTATCGGTTGGTTTGAGGTAGCCGGCGACCATCAAGAAGCAGACGTTGTTTTCCGTATTGAAGATGTGGCTATTCCAACATTAACACGTTATCGGGAAACCATGCAAGATACGTCTCTTGATTCATTACGTCCGCTTAAGGAGCAGGAAGTTGAATGACCGGTAGTCCGGGACATGCCTCCCAGACTACCTTAGAGTAAGAAAAAACGCCAAGAAGAACAGGAAAGAGGTCTTAGCTTATATTTTCGTTAAAATGTTGGCAGGCCCCCCTATAAGTAAATTTGATATTTATGTTAAAATCATGTGGGAGATTGTAAAGAATTGTACTTCAGCTAACTGATCTTTCAGAATGTGAATTCTAATTAAATACAAAAGAGAAGAATATACCTAGTTAAAGCTTCAAACTAAGTATATTCTTCTCTTTTCTTGAACCCTATACAATCCTCTCCAACAAATCCCCAACCTTTTCTGCCATTACACGAGGTAGATAAGGCATTCCATTCTTTAACCACCATTCAACTACACCTACGTAAGCATTTGCAACAAAGTGAACAATTACATCTTCACTTTGACCATAATTTTTTCTTTTAGTTATGTCCACATCATTCTTGAACTCTTCGATATTAAACGTAAGGAACCGACTACGAAAATATGGGGCTCCTATTTGGATAGTTTAGAATACCTATGGCTATCATTACTTTAATGTAGGGAATATTAAGTAAAGTAGAAGTTAATATTAATCAATATTAGGTTGAGTCTGCTGCCCAGAAAGCTCCTGATTTCGCTAATGGATTATTTTTATCATCCGTTAACTTAGGAAAAACAATTGGTACAACTGTAGGTGGTTTATTTGTATTAAAAATAATTAAATTAGTAGCAAAGAAAGATAGGTGATTTTAAAAATGAACATGAAAGAGTTATAGATTTTTGTAAAAAAGGCAATCCAATTCAGGTGAGGATAAAGAATTACATAAGCTATTAACTCAATGTAGTTATGAAGCCCAAAAAATAACAATGACATTGAATACATAACTTTTTTTTCGAAGACAGAACTCATTAGGGTTTCTACTTAAAATTGAAACCTCTAGAATAGTGCAGCGTATTACTGGAAAAGGCTATTTTTAGGAGGTGTATGATGATAGAATTAAATTTAATTCCAAAGATGGTTTGGTACAAATATTATCTTATGCTATAGAATTGGGATGGCCACTATCTCTAATCCCAATGGTCGGGCGGTATAGCCCGGACCACTGAAATACGCAACGCAATAAACAACAAGCACTGGAGGGTAAAGTATGGCCCGAGAAGTACAATTTGATGATGAAGGTGTAATTTTAAAATTAACAGGAGCGACTGGATTTTTCGCAGTAAAGTTCAATCTTAAAATGCCCTATAGTACAATTAAAAGTGTATATGTTGACTACTTCGATGCTCCACAATGGATGCTTCGGATGCCTGGAACCTCCATTTCAGCACTTAATATTTTTGAGGGGAGTTTTAAATACGCAGATGAGTGGTACTTTCTCTCCTATGAGAGAAGAGAACCTCTGTTAATAATTGAGTTGGAAGGGCATGAGAAGTATAAATATGTGATTTTTGAGATAGATGACCCTTCAAATGTTGCATCAGATATTCGGAAACGTATAAGGGTAAATATCTAATTCAGTCAGTAGCTCAATAAAAAACTGGATAAATACTGAGAAGATTTGTGTCAAAATGTAAAAGCGCCAGAACCTACTTGAATTCCTTAGAGTAGGTTTTTCTGACGCTTTGTTATTTATTATCCACTTAGCGTATGTTTTAGGATCAAAACTTTACTATTTTTCGTTATTATGGCAGTTTAGTAGAATATGGCCCCAGTAACTTTAGCAAAAATAAGGAGGAATGATTAATTTGAGAACCGATATAGATAATTGGATGCCAGTAGCCGTTTCGAGAATATATGAAGTGTTCTCTGAAATTCCTATTAGGTGGTGTATTGCTGGAGGTTGGGCATTAGATTTACATTTGGGCAATAAGAGTAGGCAACATAGTGATATAGATGTAATTGTCATTCGAGAAGACCAACTAGCTGCTTACCAATCTTTAAAAAGAGACTGGACGCTATACAAGGCAAAAGATGGTAAACTTATGATTTGGGAAGAAGGAGAATTTTTAAAGTCAACAAATGATGTATGGGTTAGTAAAAACAATAATTCTCCTTGGGCGTTTCAAATTATGTTAATTGATATTGAAGAAAGTTATTGGATTTATAAAAGAGAAAAATCGATTAAAAGAGCAATAAACGAAATATTTTTAAGAACGCCCGAAGGGATGCCTTATTTGAAACCTGAAGTCCAACTTCTCTATAAAGCTGGCTCTTCTCAAGTCAGGGAGAAGGATTATAATGATTTTCAAACAATTCTCCCAATACTTTCACTACAAGAAAAAGAATGGCTTAAAGTATCTTTAAAACAACAATTCCCAGAAGGACATGCTTGGATTAAATATTTAAATTAAAATGGTTTTGAGCTAATCGATTTATTAATTTAACAAGACATTATACTTTATTAAAATCAATAGTTACATTGAATACATGTAAATGATGTGGGAACCATTGATATTCCAATCGTTCTCACATCGAAGTTAAGATAACCGCATTTTCCTGACGCTACGCCTAGAAGAGGTAGTTCTCCCTTTAGAATTATGCAGGGTTAAGAGAGTAGTTCATATTTTGATAAGAATAGGTAGACTCAAATAAGTATCTTCACACACAATTTCATCGAATAAAGTTCAAATATCTAGTCAATATTCTAGGTATTCTTTAGTGGTGTAGGATTGTATTTAACATTGATTCATAATGATAAAAGGGGGATGAAGAAATTTAAGGAACACATTTATTACTGGCCAGGGTCTTTTGTGCAAAAATAGATGTAATAATATATCACAGTAAAGGGAAACCCCCTATGCTCATCCTTTTATAAGGGTGGTCTGACCCCATAAAGTGAGACAAGGAAAAACACCTCCCTGAATCGTAAATAATGATTTGGCGGAGGTGTTTTTGGCCTGTAGAAAAAGGAGATGAAAAGAATAACCTCTGATCCTGTGAAATTTTTGGGGTATAACTACTCTACCACAATGAGTGTAAAGACAAAAACAAGGTTATTACTATACAAATGCCCACGGTGATATCCTAGAGATTAAGGATTAGTCTGGTCAAACTCTGAATAAGTATGAGTACGATCTCTGGGGAAATGTAGAGAGCAAGCAGGAAAAGATGTTAAATCCGTTCTTGTATGCAGAAGAGATATATGATGAAGAATCGGGCTTGATTTATCTGCGTGCCAGGTATTATGATCCAAATGATGGATGGTTTATAACAGAGGATACCTATAAGGGGCAAGTGGATAATCCGCATATAAATCGTTTGGAACATCAGATCAATAAGTCTCATTTTAACCATTCTCTAGAAGCTGTTGCATGAGATGTTGGCTACTTAACGGCTCCAATATGTAAGGCTTTACATGACAAGAATATTTTTGCAGTCATTAGTCATCGTTCATTTACTCCCGTTAAAGGGCTATTTAAAGCGTTTTACTTTCAATCCAGATAATAATGCATACATATGTCCACAAAAACATGAGCTAGCGTACACTACAACAGATCGTACTGACTTCAGAATGTATAAATCAAATGCTGATCATTGCAAGACATGTCCTGTATTACGTGAATGTACCCGATCAAAAAGTTGCCAAAAAGTAATTACTAGAAATGTTGGGAAAACAGAAAAGAATGGGTTCGTCAGAACCGACTTAGTAGCCAGGAAGATATCCATATAGACTGCGATATCTAACGATAGAGAGAAGTTTTGCAGATTCGAAAGAACTGCATGGACTTCGCTACAGCCGTTTACGGGGAAAAACAAATTAACAGGCGCAGATGCTACTGATGGCAACTGTACAGAATATAAAAAAGATCGCTCTTCACCTCGCTAAGAGTAGCTAAGGTAGAGAACGATCTTTTTTTATGCACTTCGTAAAACAAGACAATCAAATACTGCTTGAGGTTAACTAATGGTTTCTCGACAACCTGCTATTAAATTGTTAAATTTCCAAAAGATACATTTTTACTTTCAATTGTATGTATAGTATTTTTTATAGGTATTTATTACTGCATCTTATATCTAAAAGAGGGGATAAGCTCATGAAACCTGAATTGAATCCCATTAACCCCCATACAGGACATACCTATAAGAAAACTTATATCCCCGTAATAACAAAATTCTGGATCAGTCACGCAGGTGCTTTGCTTTGGATGTGCTTTTCTATTTACTTGGCGCTTCCATGGTTAGAAGACCTTGCGCATATTGTATCCTTTCCTTTAGCTTTATTAATTATCGGAGGCATATCATACATTCCTGGCTATATGAATGCCTTTTTAGTAATAAGTTTAATTCTTGATCGTCAGCCTGCTTTCAAAAATGAATTTCCTCATGATGAGATTACCGTTCTTATAGCTGCCTATAACGAAGAGAGACAAATCTATCAAACTTTGCAATATATAAATAAACAAGATTATCACGGGAAAATTAAGGTGTTTGTTATTAATAATTGTTCTACAGATCAAACAGTTCACGAAATCATGAAAGCAAAAAAAGAATTAGGTATTGAAATTGCATTACTTCATGAAGAAATGCCGGGAAAATTCCATGCCTTGAACCATGCTCTAAAATTTGTTGAAACTCCTTATGTCATTACGATCGATGCAGATACACTGCTTCCTAAATCCTCTATACGTTATCTTGTAGCACGTATGAAATCTAGCCCAGAAAATGTTTGTGCTGTTGCTGGCTCAGTTCTGACCAAAAACAGCAGAGAAAACTTTTGGACAAAAATTCAAGAATGGGATTACTTTTTAGGTATTGCGTCCATTAAAAGACTTCAAGGCCTATATCAAGGAACTTTAGTTGCTCAAGGAGCCTTTAGTATATACAAAACACAATGTGTAAAAGAAGTCGGTGGTTGGCCAGATGCTATAGGTGAAGATATTGTTTTAACATGGCGTTTACTTGAGAAAAAGTGGAAAGTTTATTTTGAGCCATTGGCAGTTTCATTTACTGAAGTACCTAGTTCCCTTAAGCACTTTGTCAGACAGAGAGCAAGATGGGCAAGAGGTATGATAGAAGGTTTAAATGAAATAAAGCCATGGAACCAGCCTCAAGTATTTGTTAAATACTTAACTGGAATTAATTTAATCATGCCTTATTTAGATCTTACTTATACACTATGTTGGCTTCCTGGGCTGATATTGACTTTTTTCGGTTATTACTGGATTGTTGGCCCAATGACACTTCTTGTTTTACCTTTAACCCTAATCAGTTATAGTATTCTTTATTTTTATCAAAGAAATTTTGTATTTAAACCTTTAAATCTTAGAATTAGAAAAAACTTTATAGGCTTTATTTTCTTTATTCTTGGCTATCAAATGATTATGTCACCTATCTCTGTGTATGGTTATATACAAGAATTTTTTAAATTTAAAAGAAACTGGAAGTAAAAGAGTTATCGAAGAATGAACCATTAGCTTAGGGTGTATTAGTTCAGCAAGCTAAAGTAGCAGTCAAATATTTGTATTCCCGTCTACATAAAATTTTAATAGAAGGGTAACGAGTTTCTGGATAGTAATTTGTTCAAATCTATCTTATCTGCATGTAAACGTATGACTGATTTAAATTACACCAAGCAAGATGCAATAAAAATCTAAGGTAACTCAAAAAGAAATTAAAAAATATGTAGATTTACTTGGTATAGAAAGTAAGCGGTATATTGAATCTAAGAAAACTTTTTTAACAAAAAAGATAGGATTAACATACGAGCGCATAAACAACGATTAGAAACTAATGATTAGTTATTTGGATAACACGATTGCAAACATAAACGCAAACAAATGAAACATCAATATTTTGAGTTTTTTAATATTGTAATTTCCTTAACATTGTAAATCCGCATTTTCCTGACGCTACCCCTTGTATAGCTACAATGGATTTTGGTATTGCCCAGCTTATTGTTTACAGCGACAAGCGTATCGACTGTTTCGGGCAGATCGGATTAAGCAAGCAGAAATAAGCGATCCAGATGCAGCTACTTTAAAGCAGGCTCAATTGCAAGCAGATTGTGAAAGAAGAGCCCTCATACAGAATGGACTGGGGAAGGATAAACCGCGTTATTGCTCCATCATGGATTGGCTTATAAACAGTGAACAAAACGGGAAAAATTTCGTTCCTTTTGTCGTTGAACTGACAAGAGACGGTACACGACAAGCGATATCGATATTAGATTTAGTCCGGGTGGTTGAAGAGCGATGCGATGGGACAGGCATCGATACAAGGATTCCACGTACTGAAATTCCCTTCAATGCTGAGCTTGTTTGGAATCTAGGCATGGAGGCGATGGCGAAGGAGCCGCAAGAGCTTATTTCTTATGTGAGGGAAAAGATTAAAAAAATGGCGGAGCATTATCAGGAAATGAAGCTTACTTCATGCGTTAAATTATGACAGAGTTTGTCACTATTAGCTGTTAGAATCAAGAAGAGAAATCTAATAGACTAAAGAGGTGCAAAGCATGTCCATGTTGTGAAGTTACGTGCTGAGTTATTTCACCAGATGAAAGTAGCTATGAAAAGTACAATACTTCTTCAGAAGATTAAACAAGAGGATTGGGGGTATCGACCTGCTCCGAACATGCGTACTCTACACGAATTAGCCTGTCATCTAGTAGCAATTCCTGAGGTAGACCTTCTTATAATGCAGGAGAAAGGAGAGGATAGAATAAGACAGATTGAACAAAAATACAACAGATTGGATACGGCCAAGTCTCTGGCACAAGCCATGGAACAAGGATACCAGATGTGCATCTCTTATCTGTTAGCTATGTCAGAAGATGAGTTTTTCAACAAGAAAACAACTCCTTTTTATTATGAACACTCTGCTGCTCAGGCTCACTGGTTTACAGAGAGCGTTACCCATATGTTCCATCATCGCTCACAGTTATTTACTTATGTAAAATTGCGAGGATATGAGGTGAGCATGTATGATTTGTATGTTGAATAGAGAGTGGTGTGTAATGCTTGCTTGTAAGAGATGCTGCTAAGTGTTTGTTACTGTGCGAGAGGTTGCTTTTTATACCGAAAGCTGTATGAATAATAAAAAAATAGATGAATTCTAGGGAGATGTGCATCCATGAGTCAACCTACAAGAAAAAAAGTTCGTGAGCTAGGAATCGTGATTGGAACGTTGCCAACAGGAAGGAAAAATTGCATTACAGATGTTAGCGGTGTAAAAGTCGGTCATGTAACCATAGATCGACCGCTAGATGATGGTACGCAAGATTATGCATGTACCGGTGTTACCGCCATTCTGCCTCATGGGGGCAATTTATTTCAGGAAAAAGTGACAGCAGCTAGTTATGTAATCAACGGATTTGGCAAAACAACAGGTCTTGTACAGATAAATGAATTAGGAGTGCTGGAGTCCCCAATCATGCTGACTAATACGTTTTCGGTGCCGGCTGTTACGCAAGGTACCTTACAGGAAATGCTAGCACAAAATCCTGAGATTGGTGATACGACAGGTACGATCAATGTGGTAGTTGGTGAATGTAATGACGGTTATCTCAATGCAATCCGTAGATGTGTTGTTCAACCAGAAGATGCTAGAACAGCGATTATGAATGCGACGGAGAATCAATCCGAAGAGGGAGCGGTCGGCGCTGGAAAAGGTATGGTTTGCTTTGGGTATAAAGGCGGGATAGGGAGTTCTTCTCGTCTCATTCAGGTAGATGGAAAGAAATATTCAGTTGGCGTACTTGTGCTAAGTAATTTTGGAAAAAAAGAAGAATTTCAAAGAGATAAATATAAACAACAGTTCGCAAATGTTCAACGTCCCGCCACTGCTATTGAACATACGTCGGATGGCTCTATCATGATTGTCCTTGCTACCGATGCCCCCGTCAATGAGCGGCAATTGCTGCGTTTGGCCAAGCGTTGTGCCATCGGACTTGGGAGAACAGGTAGCTATTATGGTCATGGTAGCGGAGATATTGTGATTGCTTTTTCAACCGCACATAAAATTCCACATCATAGTGAACATTTTGTGGAAAAACGAATGCAGCTACGTGAGGATCATCCTGTAATGAATCAATTGTTCACTGCTGCAAGTGATGCGACAGAGGAAGCAATTCTTAACTCATTATCTAAAGCCAGAACAACGAAGGGACGTAATGGAAGAGTTGTTGAGGAATATATATTCACATAGACAAAGATGATGGAGGAAGGAATTATTTGTTAGCTAAGATGGTTTGACATGAAACCAAATGGTGTCATATAATCACAAAGTGAAACCAAATCGTTTCGAATAAACGTGTTATTGATTTATCTCCTTAAGACTGCCAACCGGGGATAGTTTGGCACGAATCGAACAAAATAATTCATGATGTGGAAGATTTTGTTGTATGACCCAAAATGGATATGGGTCAGCTTTATATCTTCGTGGCGACAAATAACAGATAAGTAACGAATTGATGGAGGTAAATGAATGGGAACGAATCAATCTAACAAGATTCCTGAGATTCGCCAAACAATCGTGTGCAATGCACCAATTGAGCGAGTATGGGAAGCTGTTGCGACATCAGAAGGAATTGCTGCATGGTTTATGCCTAATGATTTTAAGCCAATCGAAGGGTATGAGTTCCAGTTGAATGCTGGTCCTTTTGGCATGTCTCCTTGTAAGGTAATGGAACTCGATCCGCCTAAGCGTCTTTCCTTTACATGGGGAAAAGATTGGACCGTTACTTTTGAACTAACTGCATTAGAGGATGGGACAACAGAGTTTACGTTGATTCACAGCGGCTGGGACCCAGATACCGTTACCGAGTTTGGTGAAACCCATATCGTCGTGCGAGACAGAATGGCAAATGGCTGGGTAGGCTTACTGAAAGCATTACGTACTCACGTCGAGGCGTAATATGAGTGCGCCAGCTCACAAGTATGATGTGTTTCAAGCCATTGCTGACCCAACGCGACGGCAGCTATTGGAATTGTTAGGTGATCAGGAGCTGTCTGTTACCGCAATCAGTAGCCATTTTCCGATGACTCGGACGGCGGTTTCTAAGCATTTACGGATATTAACAGAGGCTGGGTTACTCACGGAACGAAAAGTGGGACGTGAAACAAGGTATCGACTTAAAGCAGATCCATTACTTGAATTGAAGAAGTGGCTCGAATACTATGAACGATTCTGGGAAAATAAATTGTCTGCGTTGAAACGTTATGTAGAAGCAGAAGAATAAGACAGTGGAAGAAAGAGGTCGCTAAATAGCGGCCTTTTTCTGTTTTTGTATAGCCTTGCACGAAGATTTACTTCCTGAGATAGCTAAAAAAATTTATGCGTGAAAGCTGAATAGGTGTTCATGTTTACATAAAGCTGTGAACAAAAACCAATAGAACAAACGTTCCTACACCGGAGAAAACGGCATTTTTATTGGGTACAACTGGATTATTTTAAAGGTTTTTATGTATATAAATGGATTTATATACTGTTATTTACAATTTATTGGGCCGAAAATCTTCATTTTTTTCAATCGTATAAGGGATGAAAAATAACCAGCATAATCATACCTTACCTGCCTTAAAGCACCTGCTGATAACACAAAAAGCCCATAAATATAAGCTTTTCACGAAGCTAGTTGATTTTTTTCCGAGGAGCAGGAGCTAGAAAACCATAAAACAGAACAAATGTTCTCGTATCAGGAATTTCATCATTTTAAAGAGAAATCACTCTCATGTACATGTTTATATCGGGAAAAAATCAGGAAACTGACAGCTTGAGAGAAAAATTTGTAACACAATGCTATCAGGGAAGACAGTGCTTAACCTGTAGAAAAAGCTCCAGTAGGGAAACCAGATTATGTTGATGGTATTTATTTTTTATCAGAAAAGTTGAATTTATATAATAATTGGTGTATTA